>JBIPND010000749.1:0-17624 GCA_044374015.1 Luteolibacter sp.
CCGGCGCCTTGGCTTCGCGAAGAATCCAAAGCGGTGTCGCCGCTGCGCTCTGCCACCGCAGTCCATGCATGGGCGGCCCTTTGGAGTGCGGGGGGAAGCGAAGCGCCACACCGCTTTGGATGAGTAAGCAGCCCCGGCACCTTGGCTTCGCAGAAGAATCCAAAGCGGTGTCGCCGCTGCGCTGTGCCACCGCAGTCCATGCAAGATTGCTGCTTTCACGCCACGTAGGGCGCGCGGCGTTGCTGGCTGCACATCCGGTTCGCCTCGTCGTCGCCGATGAATTTCTCGGTGGCGGGGTCGAAGCGGACTTTGCGGCCGAGCTGCCAACCGATGGCGGCGGCATGGCAGGCGATGTGGCCGTTGCGGGTGACCACTTCGTTGGCCGCTGGTTTGCCGCGGGATTTGATGCAATCGAGGAAATCGCGGACGTGGCGGGTGGGATCGGTTCCGGAGAGCTCACCGGTCGGCATGCCTTCCAACAAGGAAGGTTTGCTGGTGGCGATTTTTCCGAAGTCGGCGGTTTCGACCCAGCCTTCCTCGCCTTCGAAGCGTATCGGACAGGTGCCGGGGACGACCCATTCGCCTTCGCCATTGAAGCCGGCGAGGCGCATCACCAGTTTGATCCCGCTGGCGTAGCGGCCTTGGATCAAGGTGTCGCCGGTGCTCTCGAATTCGACCGGGGTGGTGCCGTCGGCATCGGCCGCCCATTGGCAAAGATCAAGGGTGTGGGTGCCCCATTCGGGCAGGCCGGCGCCGCCGTGGAAGGCGTAGTGGCCGCGCCAGCGTCCTTCGACGTATTTTTTGTTGTACGGCCGCAGCGGCGAGGGGCCGAGCCAGCGGTCCCAATCGATCACCGCCGGATCCGGTTCGGGTTCGCCGGGAAGCGGCGGAAGATCCGGCACCAGGCGGAGGATCGAGGCGTGCACGGTGTGGATTTTGCCGAGCTTGCCGCTGCGGGCGAGTTCGGCGGCGAAGCGGAAATTCGCCACATTCCGCCGCTGGGTGCCGGCTTGGAAAACCCGGCCGTTTGCTTTGACCGCGTCGGCGAGTTCTTGGGTTTCGTGAATCGTCATGCTGCACGGCTTTTCGGCGTAGACGTCCTTGCCGGCCTTCGACGCGCGGATGATGCCGAGCGCGTGCCAGTGGTCGCCGGTGGTGATTTGCACCGCGTCAATATCGTCGCGGCCGAGGATTTCCATCATGTCGTTGCACTTGTAGCAGTCTTCATTGCCGTAGTGTTTGTTGGCCATCCGGCGGACGATTTCGCGGCGGGATTCCTGGACGTCGGCGATGGCGACGAACTGCACGTCCGGTTGGGCGAGGAAGCTCGATAGCACTTGCCGGCCGCGCGGCCCGATGCCGATGCCGCCCATCACGATCCGGTTGCTCGGGGCGACCGCGCCGTTTTTGCCCAAGGCCGAACCTGGAATGATGGTTGGCATGCCAAACGCCGCCAAGGCTGTGGTTCCGAGAAATTTTCTTCGAGTGAATGGGATGCTCATGGTTTCGTTCCGGGTTCGATTTTCAATGTTCGCGCATCAGCTACGGGCGGCGGCTCGCCAGGGCTTTCACGCGATCTGAGATTTTCGTGCTTGGCCGGCGGATCTCCCATCGGCATGCGCGTCAAGTTAACGGGATCGTTCGCGAGTCTTGATACACGGAGGGGCGATATCTGATCGGCCCAAGCCCATGAGGAGACCATGAAAAGCGATTCTCTCACCTCGTGGGCTCCCCATGGTCAGGGCGGCCGGAGTTCGCCCCTCCTTACAGGGGCGCGGATGCCGCATCGCGCTTACCGTGGGCGGGTGGAGGGGGCCGAGCGGGCTTTTTCCAGCAGGTCGGCGAGCCGTTTTGCAATTTCCGGTTCCCGGGCGACGAGGTTTTGGGTTTCCCCTTGATCCTTCTTCAAGTTGAAGAGACCGGCCTTCACGGCGGCGGATTCACCTTTTTTGTTCCAGCTATCCCAGCCGTTGGCCGTGGCCAGATCCGGGATGTATTTCCAGTTCCCGTGGCGGATGGCGAGGTCGCCCTTGCCACTCATCAGGACCAGGTGGTCGCGCGACTGTGGGTTGGTTTTTCCGAGCAGGGTGGGGAGCAGGTTGAAACTATCAGGTGCGGCGTCGTCGGCGAGTTGGCCGCCGACGAGCGCGGCCGCGGTGGCGGGTAAATCGACGAGCGAAACCAGCTCGTCGCAGACGCCGGGCGCGATGCGCCCGGGCCAGTGGGCGATGAATGGCGCGCGGTGGCCGCCTTCCCACAAGTGCGATTTTTTGCCACGCCACGGTCCGTTCGGGAGGTGGCCTTTTTCATCGGTCACGTAGGCACCGTTGTCGCTGGAGAAGATCACCAGGGTGTTTTCTGTGAGTTCGAGGCGGGCGAGGGTTTTCATCAATTCGCCGATGGACCCGTCGAGTTCCACCAACGTGTCCGCGCGCTTGCTCAAGCCGGAGGAACCGAGAAACCGCGGATGCGGCACGGTGGGCGCGTGGACATTGTGCGGCGCATAGTAGAGGAAAAACGGGTTGTTCTGATTCCGTTCCACGAACGCCACGACCTCCTTGGTGAAGGTGTCGGTGAGTTGGGTGTCTTTCCACTGCGCCGCCTTGCCGCCGGCGATCCAGCCGATGCGCGAGCCGCCGGACGAGAATTTTTTCAGACTGCTGTCAGGGTCCGCGGGTTCTTGATAGGTGTATTCGATGGGATCCGCTGGATCGAGCCCCACCACCCGGTGGTCGCGGATAAAGACGGTCGGGATCCGGTCGTTGGTGGCGGGAAACCCGAAAAATTCGTCGAAGCCGATTTCGAGCGGGCCGGGGGTGAGTTCCTGGTTGTAGTCCGGCTTGGAGTTGCCGAAACCGAGATGCCATTTCCCGATCACGGCCGTGCGGTAGCCGGCGGATTTCATGATTTTCGGCAAGGTGGTGGCGGCCACTGGGATGAGCAGCGGCGAGTCGCCATTGGCCACTCCTTTGTTGAGACCGATGGCGTTCACCCGAAAAGAATACTGGCCGGTGAGCATCGAATAGCGGGTGGGCGTGCAGACAGAGGCCGAGGCGTGGGCGTCGGTAAATCGCATCCCGTTGCGGGCGAGGGCGTCGAGATTCGGGGTTTTGATCTGGGTGGCACCGTAACATCCGAGGTCGCCCCAGCCGACGTCATCGCTGAGGATGACGATGACGTTGGGTGGATTTTTCGTTTCCGAGAGGTTCTCCTGGGCGAATGCGGCGAGGGAGAGCAGGGCGGCGAGGCAAGGCTGGAGGTAATGATGAGATTTCATGAAATCGAGACGGGGTTGGCGTGCGCCTGCGGCACGAGTTGCCGGATTATCATTTGGTGCGGCAGTTTTGATCAAGTCCGGAAGTCATCTCCGTATTCGCGGGCCCATGGAACGAAATCCCGGATAGACGATGCCGTGGCCAAAAATGGCGACCACACCTCCGCCGGACCTTTCGGTGGCGGCAAGTATTCCAAACCGTCCGGTCATCGTGCGGGAAGGCATTTCCGGCCTCGCCCTGCGCAGCGGCGATTGGAAATTCATCCGGCCGCACAAAGGCCAGGTTCGGGTTGAAATCGGAGAATCCGCGTGAAAGTGCGGTTGGGTATGGTACGTAGGGCTTGGACCATGAAAAACTTCTAGTTTTCGCCGCCACCATTCTGGCCGCTTGTCTAACCCCGCTGGCCGCTGAGGAGGTGGACGCCGGTTTCACCCCGCTGTTTGACGGCAAGACGCTGGATGGCTGGAAAGCGAATGAATCGCAGGACGCGTGCACCATCGAGGACGGCACCACCAAACTGAAGCCGGATGGCGGAACGATCGCGTTCCAAGCCCACGATGCGGGCAGCACCACGTATTACAAAAACATCCGGATCAAGGCTCTGAAGTAACGAATCCAGAGTTCTTGACATAATGGCAAGGTTTGTAAACCTGCCAGCCGACGATCCAATCTAGGCATCATCCGTCACCGCGGATGATGCCTTCTCTGCTTCGCACGCCGTCTAGCCCCGGACACGTTCCCGGCGGCCCATCCCCCCCCACGTTATGAAAAAGAAATCCGCTCCCTCAGGCATCTTCAGCTCCTTCCAGGATTCGTTCCTGTCATCCTGGTCCGTTAGAACGACGGCGTTGGTCTGGGTGGTCTCCCTGCCGCTCATCTTCTCGCCAATCGCGGAAGGCGCGCCACCGACCGCGGCGACGATCGTGGGTGACACGGTGACCAACGTGGTCACCGGCGCGGATACCACCGTCACCGAGCTGATTCTCGATCCACCCGCCGCACCCGGCGATCCGGCGCTCGCGTTCGTGCGCACCGCCGACGGCCATGTGATTTTGGTCAGAAATCAGGTGAACGATGTCATCTATAGCAACGATCCAACCCCGATCGCATTCGTCGTCGTGGCCACGGACGCCACCGCGAAAACCGTCACCTTGCGTCTTCAAAGCGACCCGGATGCACCCACCGCGGAGTTTTCGTATGCCCCCACCAATACCGTCTATCAGGCGGAATTCAATTCCGCCGGAACTCCCGGCGACATCACGCCTCCGGTCATTGTGAACGCCGCAGACGGCGTGCGTGACGTGCGGACCGGAAATGGCGGATCCAATGGCCGCGCGGGTGCGCTTTTCGTTCCGCCCACCTCGGGAGGTAACGGTGCCACCGGTCCGACGGTGATTCTAACAAGCAATCTGAACATTTCCGCCACCACCAAGTACGGCATTGAGGCCGGCAGTATCGGTGGCAAAGGCGGCAACGGCGGCGATTCCTATCTCTCGTTCTGGAGCGGCCGCGACGGCGGCGACGGTGGCGCGGGTGGGACCGTCAACGTGATCAACGCCACCGGCATCCAGGTCGCCACCTCCGGCGCGAATCTCCACGGCATCTACGCCTACAGCCGCAGCGGCGCGGCGGGCAACGGCGGCAGCGGATTCGCCGCTCCCGGTGGCGGCACCGGCGGCCATTCCAGCAACGGCGGTTCCGTCAGCATCACGAACAACGGCAACGTGATCACCACCGGAAGTGGCGCGTTTGGAATCTACGGCCTCAGCGTCAGCGGCAACGGCGGCACCGGCGGCGATCAGTGGGGCCTCGTCGGCCAGAGCGGTTCCGGCGGCTTCGGCGGCAGCGGCGGCCCCGTTTCGATCACCAACAACGGCACCATCCAGACCTCCGGCACCTTGGCCCACGGCATCCTCGGCCAGAGCATCGGTGGTTCCGGCGGCTCGGCCGGAACCTCGGGAAATCTCCTGCTCTCCCTGATCGGCGGCGCGGACAACGGCGGTAACGCCGGCACGGTCTCCATTTCTAACACCGGTGGCATCACCACCACCGGCAGTGATTCGCGCGGCATCTTCGCCCAGAGCGTCGGCGGCGGCGGCGGCTCCGGCGGCAGCGCGGGCGGACTCATCGCGATCGGCGGCGCGGGTTCTAACGGCGGCAGCGGCAGCACCGTCACCGTGACGAACAGCGCTCTCGGCATCATCAACACCAGCGGCCTGCGCTCGGACGGCATTTTCGCCCAATCCGTCGGCGGCAGCGGCGGCGCGGGCTCGGGGGCCGCCGGCCTGGTCGCCATCGGCGGCACCGGCAGCAGGGCGGGCAGCGGCGGGGTTGTTAGTGTCACCAACCTCGGTTCCATTTCCACCACCCAGAACTGGGCGCGCGGCATCGTCGTGCAAAGCATCGGCGGCGGCGGCGGTGATGGCGGATCCTCCGGCGGCATGGTCGCCGTCGGCGGCAGCGGCGGAGGCGGCGGATCTAGCAGCGCGGTCAATGTCACGCAGGGCGGCAGCATCATCACCTTGGGCCACGACGCGCGTGGCATTCTCGCCCAATCCGTCGGCGGCGGCGGCGGAAATGGCGGCAGCGCCGGCTCGGTCTCGGCATTCGTCGGCGTCGCGATCGGCGGAAATGCCGCACAAGGCGGAGCGGGCGGGCCTGTTAATCTAACCTTGCAAGGGCGGTCTCCCTTGCTCGCCTCGGTCATCCGCACGACCGGCGACCGCTCCACCGGGATCATGGCCCAGTCGGTCGGCGGCGGCGGCGGCACCGGCGGCGGCGCGGTGCAGGTCACCGGCGGCGCGTTCGGCGCGGCCTCCATCGCCATCGGCGGCAATGGCGGCGCGGGCGGTGCCGGTGGCAGGGTCACCATGACGAAAGGCGCGGGCGTCAGCATCGTCGAAACCGGCGGCAACGACTCGACCGGCGTGTTTCTCGAAAGCGTCGGCGGCGGCGGCGGCGATGGTGGTTATAGTGTCTCGGTCGCCGCGTCGGCCGGTCCCGTTTCCGGATCGTTCAGCCTGTCCATGGGTGGCGACGGCGCGATCGGCGGCACCGGTGGCGAGGTTCTTGTCGGTTCGTTTGATTCGTTAGGGAAACTGGTCAGCACCGGATTCGCCGGCAGTGTTCTAACCACAGGCGACCGCTCCGCCGGTTTCCTCGCCCAGAGCGTCGGCGGCGGCGGCGGCAACGGCGGCTCGGCCATCGCGGCGGCCGGCAGCGCCTCGCTGTTTTTCGATATGTCGGTCGCTGTTAGCCTCGGCGGCAGCGGAGCCGGCGGTGGCGCCGGCGGCAAGGTATCCGTGGGAACGGAAGGCAACATCACCACCCAGAAATCCTTCTCCACCGGCATGCTCGTCCAGTCGGTCGGCGGCGGGGGAGGGAATGGCGGATCGTCCATCGCCGGAACCATTTCGGGATCCGCTGGCGGCGCGGGAGCGATTTCCGTGGGCGTCGGCGGCTCGGCAGGAACCGGCAGCACCGGCGGCTCGGTTAGCGCCGCCACTCGTTCCGGGAAAATCACTACCGGCGGTGAATTCTCCAGCGGCATCATCGCCCAGTCGATCGGCGGCGGTGGCGGAAACGGCGGTCTAACCGTCGCCGCTGCCGCCGCAGGCGGCGGCCTCGGCGCGGGCAATATCACCGTCGGCGTCGGCGGAGCCGGTGGTGGCGGCGGGGCTGGCGGCCAAGTGTTTGCGGACCTCGTCAGCGACGTGGAAACCTCCGGCGTCGGCTCGGTCGGTGTCCTCATCCAGTCCGTCGGCGGCGGTGGCGGCAACAGCGGTCTAACCGTTTCAGCCGGTCTATCCGGTGCCGGCGTTGGCTCCGGCGGCGTCAATATCGGCGTCGGCGCATCGGGCGGCCTGGGCGGCGATGGCGACATTGTGAACGCCAGCTACAGCGGCGATCTCATCACCCGCAACGATTTCTCCACCGGCCTGTTAGCCCAGAGCATCGGCGGTGGCGGCGGCAACAGCGGCGGCACCATCGCCGCCGGTCTTAACGGCGCGGGCGTCGGCTCCGGCAGCGTGGCCGTCGGCATCGGCGGCGCGGGCGGAATCGCCGGAAATGGCGGCCGCGCGGGCACTCCCATCGCCGTGACTCTAACCACCACCGGCACGGTGCTAACCGAAGGAGATTTCTCATCCGGTATCATCGCCCAAAGCATCGGCGGCGGCGGTGGAAACGGCGGCTACAGCATCGCCGCCAGCCTCGCGGGTGCGGGCGTCGGCGCCGGCGCGGTTTCCGTCGGCATCGGCGGCAAGGCCGGCAACGGCGGCGATGGCATGGGCGTCTTTTCCCGGCTCTCATCCAACATCTGGACCATGGGCACCGACTCCACCGGCGTCCTCGTCCAATCCGTCGGCGGCGGCGGTGGCAATGGCGGCTTCAATGTCTCCGGGGCTCTATCAGGTGCCGGCATCGGCAGCGGCGGAATCGCCGTGGGACTCGGCGGTGGCGGCGGTTCGGGCGGCCTCGGCGGCACCATCGACGTCGCATCCACCGGCACGATTTACACCAAGCTCGACCGCTCCGCCGCGTTCGTCGCGCAGTCCATCGGCGGGGGCGGCGGCAATGGCGGCTTCAACGTCGCCGGCAGTCTATCAGGCGCGGGCGTCGGCTCCGGCGCGGTTTCCGTCGGCCTCGGTGGCAATGGCGGCACCGGCAACAACGCCAGCTCCGTGCTCGCGCTGACCAGCGGTGCCATCGAAACCCACGGCCAACAATCCGGTGGCGTGCTCGCCCAATCCATTGGCGGTGGCGGCGGCAATGGCGGCTTCAACGTCGCCGCTGGCGGATCCGGAGCGGGCACCGGCAGCGGATCCGTTAGCGTCGGCCTCGGCGGCAGTGGTGCCGGTGCGGGCAATGGCGGCACCGTCAACCTGACCGTCAACAACACCGTCTTCACCGCAGGCAATCAATCCACCGCCGTCACCGGCCAGTCCATCGGCGGCGGTGGCGGCAACGGCGGCTTCAATATTTCCGCCGCGGGCTCCGGCGCGGGTGTCGGCAGCGGCACCGTCGGCGTGGGCCTGGGCGGCTCGGGCGGCAGCGCGGGCGATGGCGGCGCGGTCGTCGTCACCACCACTGCCGACATCCACACCAGAGGCATCTCCTCGGGCGGTATTCTCGCCCAGTCCGTCGGCGGCGGCGGAGGAAACGGCGGCTTCAACGTCACCGTTTCTGGCAGCGGCGCGGGCACCGGCAGCGGCGCGGTCGCCGTCGGCCTCGGCGGCAGCGGCGCGGGTGGAGGAAACGCCTCCACCGTAAACCTAACTGTCACTAACGACGTGACGACCGAGGAAAAGGACTCCACCGGCATCCTCGCCCAGTCCGTCGGCGGCGGCGGTGGAAACGGAGCCTTCGACGTCACCGTGGCCGGCAGCGGCGCGGGCACGGGCAGCGGTGCGGTTGGCGTGAGCCTCGGCGGTAGCGGCGAGGGCGGCGGCTTCGGCAGCGCCGTCACCTCTTCGGTCACCGGTGACATCATCACCCTCGGCGACAATTCCACCGGCCTGCTCGTCCAGAGCCTCGGCGGCGGCGGCGGCAACGGCGGCTTCAGCGTGGCTGCCGCGATTTCCGGCGCGGGCACCGGCAGCGGAACGGTCGGCGTCGGCATCGGCGGCTCCGGCGGCGCGGGCGGTCTATCAGGCAAAGTCATTTCCGTGTACCTCGGCGACGTGACCACCGGCGGCAAGGACGCCACCGGCATCATCGCCCAATCCATCGGCGGAGGCGGTGGCAACGGCGGTCTAACCGTTGGTGGCGCCATTTCCGGTGCCGGCACCGGCAGCGGCTCCGTATCCGTCGCCATCGGTGGTTCCGGCGGCGGCGGCGGCAAGGCCGAAACCGTCAACAACACCGTCACCGGCAACATCATCGCCTCCAAGTCCGGCTCCGGCGGCGTGCTCGCCCAGAGCCTCGGCGGCGGCGGCGGCAACGGCGGCATTTCCGTCAGCGGCTCGATTTCCATGTCCGGAGAAGGCACTGGCGCGGTTGGCGTCGGCATCGGCGGCTCGGGCGGCCTCGGCGGCGCGGCCGACAAGGTCACCAACATTCTAACCGGCACCGTCTTCACCTCCGGCAGCGAAGGCTTCGGCGTCGCCGCGCAATCCATCGGCGGCGGCGGCGGCAACGGCGGCCTCAACGTCACCGGCGCGATCGGCCTGGCCAAAACCGGAGCCGGCGCGATCGGCGTCGGCGTCGGTGGCATGGGCGGCAAGGGCGGCGATGCCGGCGACGTGGACAACACGGTCACCGGCTACGTGCAGACTCTGGGCAACAACGCCACCGGCATCCTCGCCCAATCCGCCGGCGGCGGCGGCGGTAACGGCGGCCTCAATGTCACCGGCGTCATCACCGGTGCGAAAACCGGCAGCGGTGGCCTCGCCATCGGAGTCGGCGGCTTCGGCGGCGATGGCGGCGAGGGCAAAAACGTCATCAACACCGTCACCGGCGGCGTCGTCACCACCGGCAACAACTCCGGCGGCATCGTTGCCCAGAGCTTCGGCGGCGGCGGCGGCAGCGGCGGCATCAACGTCTCCGGCGCGATCAATTTCACCAAGGAAAACGGCGGCGCGGTCGGCATTGGCGTCGGCGGTTTCGGCGGCGACGGCGGAAATTCCGGCGACGTCACCAGCACCATCGCCACCACCGCCCTCTACAATCAGATAGGCACCACTGGCGACAATTCCTCCGCGGTCGTCGCGCAATCCATCGGCGGTTCCGGCGGCAATGGCGCGCTCAACGTCACCGGCGTCGTGAATCTAACCGGCAAGGACGGCGCGGCCGTCGGCGTCGGTGTCGGCGGCTTCGGCGGCGGCGCGGGAAATTCCGGCAACGTCCTCGTCGGCGTGACCGGGACTATCGCCACCCAGGGCAACAATTCCGACGGCATCCTCGCCCAATCCATCGGCGGCGGCGGCGGCAGCGGCGGGACTAACATCTCCGGTTCGCTCGCCATCACCTCCGCGTCCGGCGGATCCGGCAAGACTCTCGCAGCTTCTATCGGAGTCGGTGGCTTCGGCGGCACCGGCGGCACCGCCGGAAACGTCGGCGTCACCTACGACGGCAGCATCACCGCGCAACCGCGTGTTTGGATTCCCGAATTCACCGATCCTCTAACCGGTGCAATCACCCCCGCGCATTTTGAATTCAAGGAAGGCACCGGCTCGCACGGTCTGGCCGCGCAATCCATCGGCGGCGGTGGCGGCGATGGCGGCATCAACGTCAGCGGCGGCATCGCCTATGCGTCCGGCCAGGGTGACGCCTACGGCCTCATTGTCGGCATCGGTGGATTCGGCGGCGGCGGCGGCTCGGCCGGAGACGTGAACGTCGGTGTCACCGGCGGCGGTTCCATTTCATCGTATGGTTCCTCCCACTCCGGCATCTTCGCGCAAAGCCTCGGCGGGGGCGGTGGAAATGGTGCGATCAACGTCAGCGGTGGAATTGTTAGCGACTCCCCGCTCATCTTCGGCATCGGCGGATTTGGTGCTGACGCCGGCATCGCGAAAAACGTCGTCGTCAATTCCGTCACCAACGTCTTCGCCTCTGCCACCATTGCTGCCGAAGGCATTGATCCCGCGGCCGGCATCCTCGCCCAGAGCCTCGGCGGCGGTGGCGGCAATGGCGGCTTGAACGTCAGCGGCGGCCTCGCGATTTCCAAGGAAGACAGCGTGCCCTCTCTAACCATCGGTATCGGCGGCTTCGGCGGAGCCGGTGCGGTTAGCGGCAACGTCACGGTCGATCAAACCGGCAATGTCACCTCCGCTGGAAACTGGGTCCACGGCATCCTCGCCCAAAGCATCGCCGGTGGCGGCGGCAACGGCGGCATGAACGTCAGTGGACAGATTAACTTCGCCGACTCCGACAGCTCCGGCGGCAAGAAGGACATCACCATCGTCGCTGGGGTCGGTGGCAGCGGCGGCACCGGCGCGAACGCCGGAAATGTCTCTATCACCCACAACGGCATCGTCACCACCAAAGGCGACAACGCCCTCGGCGTTGCCGCCCAAAGCCTCGGTGGCGGCGGCGGAAATGGCGGCCTAAACGTCACCGGCGTCTTCGCGAAACGCAGCTCGCCCATCAGTGTCGGCGTCGGCGGCACCGGATCCGGCGGCGGTCATGCGGGCAACGTCATCGTCAATCGCGGCGGCATTCTAACACCCACCGGGAAAATCACCACCGACGGCGACGGTGCGACCGCCCTCGAAGCCTCCAGCATCGGCGGCGGCGGCGGTAACGCCGGCATGAATTTCATCGCCGGCATCAGCCTCGCCGGTGCCGACAACACCGACGCCGGATTCGCCGCTAACATCGCCATCGGCGGCTCCGGTGGCGAAGCTGGAAACGGCGGCACTGCGGCGGTCAACAACTACAGCGACATCGAGACCCAGCAGAAAAACAGCCACGGCATCCTCGCCCAATCCATCGGCGGCGGCGGCGGCAACGGCAATTTTAACCTCGCTGTCACCTACGCCGGCAAGAACAAGGACAACCTCGGTTTCAACCTCGCAGTCGGCGGCGCGCCCGGCGACGGCGGTACCGGCGCGAAAGTCGATGTCGTCCAGGTCGGCAACATCGAAACCCACGGCGACAAATCCTTCGGCATCCTCGCCCAGTCCATCGGCGGCGGCGGCGGCAATGTCGGTCTCGACTTCGCCTACACCAAGCAGGACGGCGGCAAGGCCGGCATCACCATCGGCCGCAATGGCGGCATCGGTGGCTCCGGCTCGGACGTCACGCTTTCCTCCAAGGGCAGTGTCATCACCCATGGCGAGGGCTCCTTCGGCATGCTCGCCCAATCGATCGGCAACGGCGGCGGTAACAGCTCGTCCACCACCGTCGCCGTGGAAACTTCTGATAGCGACGAAAACCCCGCCAACTCCATCAACGTCTCCATCGGCCTCGATGGCGGCGTCGGCGGCCGCGCCGGCAATGTCACCCTTGATGCCGAAGGCTGGGTCAGCACCGACGGTAATAACGCCCACGCCATCTTCGCCCAGAGCGTCGGCGGCGGCGGCGGAAACGGCGGCTCCGCCAACACCCTCGGTCTAACCGCCAACACCGCTGCCCTCTCCATCGGTGGCACCGGCGGCACCGGCGGCGTCAGCGGCATCATCAATGTCACCAGCAGCGCCGGCGTCCGTACCTTCGGCGACGACTCGGTCGGCATCCTTGCCCAGTCCATCGGCGGCGGCGGCGGCACCGGCGGCATGGCCCGCACCGGCGGCCTGAAATCCAAGGTCGATGGCGTCACCGTCAGCGTCGGCGGCAGCGGCGGCGCGGGCATGTCGTCCGACGAAGTCACCGTCACTAACAGCGGCGTCATCATCACCGATGGCGAAGGCTCCCACGGCGTCCTCGCCCAAAGCCTCGGCGGCGGCGGCGGAAATTCCGGACTGTCCATCAACGCCGTCCTCAAAGACGCCGCCAAGGAGGCGTCTAACCGCCTCGCCATCAACGTCGGCGGCTCCGGCGGTGCGGGTGCCATTTCCGGCGACGTGACCGTCACTAACACCGGCGGCATCGGCACGAACAAAGCCGGCTCCATCGGCATCCTCGCCCAATCCATCGGCGGCGGCGGCGGCAACGCCAAAAACGTCATCACCAGCACGGTTTCCGGCGACGGCGGCGGCAACAACCTCTCCTTCGCCATTGGCGGATCCGGCGGCACCGGCGCGGCTGCGGGAAATGTCAGCGTTTCTAACCTGCTCGGTCTAACCGCCGATTCCGGCCAGATCATCACTGTCGGAAATTACTCCCACGGCATCTACGCCATGAGCATCGGCGGCGGCGGCGGCACCGGCAGCACCAACTACACCACCAAGAAGGCCGCCGCGTCCACTTCCACCACCACCACCAATTCGCTCGCCTTCAACCTCGGCGGTGCCGGTGGCGACGGCGGCACCGGCGGCAACGTCGGTGTGACCAACGGCGGGAAAATCACTACTTACGGCTTCAAAGCCCACGGCATCCTCGCCCAGTCTATCGGCGGCGGCGGCGGCGAGGGCGGCATGAGCCTCATCGGCGATCTCGCGCTCGGCAAAAAAACCACCGACTCCGACACGAACAACGCCCTCTCCGTCGCCATCGGCGGTCTCGGCGGATCCGGCAACAAGTCAGGCGACGTCACCGTGACGAATACCGGCAGCATCGAAGTCACCGGTGTTAGCGCGTATGGCATCTACGCCCAGAGCGTCGGTGGCGGCGGTGGCGACGGCGGATTCGCCGGCGTGCTTTCCCGCAACATCCTAACAAATCCGAAGACCGACCTGAAGAAATCGCTCATGAACATCGGCATCGGTGGCAACGGAGGCGACGGCGCGGACAGCGGCAACGTCCTTGTCACCAACACCGGTTCCATCATCTCGAACGGCGACAACTCCTATGGAATTTTCGCCCAATCCGTCGGCGGCGGCGGTGGCAACGTCGGCCATTCGCTCAGCAGTCCCGCCTGGACCGCAGCCGATCTGGTGTTCTCGTCTCTGCTAGGTGCCCGCGACGGCTCCAACGGCACCGCCGGCACCGTCACCATCAACACCACCGGTGATATCGTCATGAACGGGAAAAACAGCACCGCCCAGTTCGGCCAGTCCGTCAACGGTGGCGGCGGCAACCTCGATCTCTTCCTCGATGTTAGCAAACAAGCCGTCGCCCTCGGTGATGACGGCTTCGAACTTCCCGACAACGGCGGCGACGTGGACAAGGTCTTCGCGTTCATCGAAAAAGGCATCACCCTCGGCACCGAATTCCTAACCGCCGGAGCGGGCGCCGCGGTCGAGGCGACCCACGTCGGCGACCTCTACACCTCCGCAAAAAATTCCACAGCCTCCTTCATCCAGTCGATCGGTGGCGGCGGCGGCAACGCGAATTCCGAAGTCGTCGTGGACACCAACGCAACCGTCGATCTCGAGCTCGCCCTCGGCGGCTCCAATTCCTCCACCACCGGCGGCGGCGACGTGACCATCACCCGTGACGGAGACGTCTTCACCACCGGCAATCAGTCTCAGGGCGTCGGCGTCCAATCCATCGGCGGTGGCGGCGGTAATGCCACCGTCATTGTCCGCAAGATTCCCGCGCCGGCAACCGCTGCCTCCTCTCTAGCAGCTACCGCACCCGCCGTTGGCGGGGCCAAATCAAACGCGGTGTTAGGTGGCGTCACAAGCATCGGCAGCGACGGAGGAAACGTGACACTTTCCTACAAAGGCGACGTCGCCACCGGCGGTGCCCGCGCCCCCGGCCTCATCGTCCAGAGCATCGGCGGCGGCGGTGGCAAATTGAATCTGACAGGCCTCGACTCTCTCGACATCGCGCTGGGCGGCAAGGGCGGAACCACCGGCGACGGCGGCGACATCCTGCTGTCCAACGAAGGCTCTTTCCTAACCAAAGGCCGCCTGGCGAACGGGGTGATTCTCCAATCCGTCGGCGGCGGCGGTGGACTCGCCCTCACCAACACGGTGCCGGAGAACATCAAGCTCACGCTCAATAACAGCAACACCGGCAACGGCGGCAACATCACGTTTGATCAAAAAGGCGACATCGTCGTGAACGGCAAAGGCTCGATCGCCGTCCTCGCCCAAAGCCTCGGTGGCGGCGGCGGTCTGGTGGACCGACTTTTCGCCAACACCGCCGGCGGCCGCGGCGTTTCCGGAAACATCACCCTCAATCTCGACGGCGACGTGCTGGCAGATGGCCGCGAGGGAACCGCCGTCTTCGCCCAATCCCGCGCCAAAGATGGCCAGGGCGACATCTTTGTGAGCCTGACCGCCGGCAACATCCTCTATGCCGGAAAAGACGGGGAAGGGCTCCGGATCTCCGGCGGCACGGACAACCGCTTCGTCAACCGCGGCTCCGTCATGACCGCCGACGGCTTGCACGGCCGCGCCGCCGTCGGCGGGGGAGGAAACGATCGAATCGACAACTTCGGCATCTTCCTCGGCGAGGTCCGTCTCGCTGCCGGAATCAATTCATTCGTGAACCAGTCCAAAGCGTTGTTTGTCCCCGGCCCGAAACTGATGCTCGGCGGTGCTGATAGTTTTCTGATCAACCACGGCAGCATCAGACCGGGCGACACGGATTTCGCCCAGCGCTCCAAGATGAGCGGCAGTTTCATCCAGTCCTCCAAAGGCGAAACGCATGCGGAATTGGATTTCGGCAGCGATGTGTTGGATGGCATTTCCATGACCGGAACCGCCGCCCTCGACGGCAAAATGCTGGTCTCGCTGCTCAACCCGCAGTTGGTCAAGGCGGGTGATTTCCAGAAGAGCCTGTTCTCCGCGGACATGGGCGTCACCGACGACGGCATGGCCCTCATCACCGCGCCTTCCGTCGTCATCAATTATGAGCTGACCTATCCGACCGGCTTCGACGCGATGCTCGATTACACTGTGGACTTCTCCCCGCCAGGAGGGCTGGGCAGGAATCTCCGGGAGGTCGGCAATTACTTCAACCGCATCCAGAACGCCGGCAGCTCGCCCGCCCTCGCGGACACCGTGACCACGTTGCTGTTCACCCCGACGATGGATGAATACCGCGCGCTGCTCTCACAGTTAGGCCCCGATTTCTACGGCGAGCACCAGGCGGAAATGCTCCGCGGCACTCAGAACTTCGGCCAGACCCTGGCGGATGGCGGCGAATTCCGCTTCTTCGAACAGGACAAGCTGATCTGGTTCAACTTCGAAACCGCCTCCACCACCCACAGCGCTTACAACGACTACAAATCCGTCAGCCACGATGCCGAAAGCGTCGCCCTCGGATTCCAGAAGTCGTTCAACGAGGATTGGATCGCCGGCCTCGGTTTTGGTTATGATAACAACTCCGCCGACGGCTACGGCGGTCGCTGGAATTCCGAAGGGGAGACCTATCACTTTGGTGCGGTCGCCCGACACCAGTGGGGAGCCACCGAGTTTGTCGGAACTTTGTCCTACAGCCGCAATGAAACCGACACGCAGCGCACGGGGCAGGTCACCACGGCCTTCGAAACGGACCTGAACCGGAAATTGGAAACCTTCGCCGCCAACTTCCGCGTGTCCCATGACTTCAAAATGAACGACGCCTATTTCAGACCGACACTCGACCTCGGCCTCGCCCGCCTTCTATCAGACTCCGCCACCGAGTCCGGTGCCGGAGCCACCAACCTCATCCTGGAAGATTACAACGAGAATTATGCCTGGGTCCGTCCTGCCTTGAGGGCTGGAAATATCCACTCCTTCGGGTCCGGCATGAAACTCCATCTCTACGCCGAGATCGGGTATCAATACCACCTCACCGACGACACCGATGCGGTCGCCCGTTTCCAAGGGGCTCCCGACGGAGTCAGCCCCATGGAAGTCCCCATCGATCTCGGTTCCTATTTCCACGGCTCGGTGGGCGTCCAACTGATCAACAGCAAGAACGTCTCGCTCGGCGTCGAATACGGAAAAGTCTTTGATGATGATTACGATCTCGACCGCTGGAACCTGCGCCTGAATGTGCCGTTCTGAAGATCACGCTTGAATACCCCTCTCTCCGGGGTTGCATTCACGCGTGAGCCACCCGCCCCAACGATCCTTGCACGATCTCGGATTTTCCGAGCTCGCGGAGCAGCTGGTGGCGGACGGCGTGATCCTGCATCACGCGCGAGTTCTCTGGCGCGCCATCCATCGCGAGGGCGAACTGGACCTCGCCTCCTGCGATTTCCTCCCCCCGCTCAAACGCTGGGTCACCGAATCGGTGGGGGAGGGGAAACGGTTTTTCCTCGATGCTCCCGAAGTCGTCGATGAAATCCGCAGCTCCGACGGACTCACCCGGAAATTTCTCCTGCGCCTGCTAGACGGGCAAACCATTGAGACCGTGCTGATGGGCTACGACGGCCGCCACACGGTCTGCGTCAGCACCCAGGCCGGCTGCGCGATGGGTTGTGTCTTCTGCGCCACCGGCCAGATGGGCTTCGTCCGGCATTTGCGCACCGGCGAAATCGTCGCCCAGGTACTGCACGCCCGGCGGGTGTTGAAATCCATCCATCCTAACCGGCGTCTGCGCAACATGGTGCTCATGGGCATGGGCGAGCCGCTGCACAATTACGACTCAGTCATCCACGCGCTCGGCATGATCTCGGATGTTAGGGGAATCGGCATCGGTCCGTCGAAAATCGCGATCAGCACGGTGGGCGTGGTTCCAAGCATCCTGCGCCTCGCGGAAGAGAGGCAGCCCTATCGGTTAGCGGTGAGCCTTCACGGTTCCACCGAGGAGGAGCGCGCCGCCCTCGTTCCCGCGAGCAAACGCTGGTCGCTGGCGATGCTCATCGACGCCTGCCGGAAATATGGCGAAATCACCGGCAAGCGGATCTTCTTCGAATGGACCCTGATC
>JBIPND010000182.1:0-6412 GCA_044374015.1 Luteolibacter sp.
GATGGTTTTTGGCGGGGTGGCATGTGCCTGGGGCGGGTGTCAATCGGTGGCGTTGGTAGGATGTTTTTTGAGCGACTCACGCGGAAAGCGGGGAATGAGGCGAAACTCCGGGGGTCTTGGGTGGGCGGAAACCTGTTACCCGGGGGGGTGTCCACCCGCCACCTGCCCCACAATCGCGCGTTAAGGGGTGCTGACGGGCTTGGGAGTGGTTCCCGCTGTCCATACTGCCTGCGCTGCGCTGAGTCGCTCCCTACGCCGTTTGTGTGCCAAGGTTGCCGAGGCACTGTAAACCGCTCGTGACTCCCTGCGCTTTCCTAGCTTCGCCTTGTCCATGCCTAACGAGTCCACCATGCGTAAGCTGTGATGACAGAGCAGTGCACGAGTGCAATTAAGTTCGCGAGCTAACGACTCAAACGACTGCCCACCGATGTCGTCCACGTCTGTCATTTGTGCCAGGATTGCCAACCGGAGCTGTGCAATCCTCCATCGCTTAGCTGGCTTCGATGTCTGCGGGATGAGGAACCGGATGAGAGTCTTCAGCGCGCTCCTTGGGATGCCCTCGATCCCGGTCAACGTGATTTGTTCGTCGTCCTCGCCGTCCTCGGCCTGCATGAGAATCGCGGCGGGATCCATGTCATCTACTAGAATCGCGTGCCGCCGTCCACCTTGAATCTCTCCGTAGATTGTTCCCATGAAGTAGTGCGGATTGCCAAATTCTCAGGGCTTCGGTTGGTTGGTGACGTAGTATTCGGACGGTGCCCCCGGTGCGTGGCAGTGACTCACACGGTGCCCTATCTCGCCGGGCATTAGATGGCCGTGGATGTGACGGACGGGCTTGCCTCGGTGAGGTGGGCACCATGGGCAGGGGAAGCTCATGGTGATTTTATCGCGGGAGGGTTGGCAGGGGATGGGTGTGTTCATTGGTTTTGGGGCTTGCGGGAAGGGTAGGCAGGGTAAGCAGGGTATTTCCTTTAAATGTCTGGAAGAGACTCTTCCCGCGTGAACATAGGGATTTACCCTGCTTACCCTGCCCGGACTCCGATTTTCATTGTAGGTATAAGGATTGACTGATTTTTTACCCTGCCCGCTTACCCTTCCCGGTTGGTCGGGTTGAGGGTGATTCCGGCAATTCCACGGACTCCCTTCCGCTTCCTGTCGGTTAGGTGAGGAAAACGGTCAAAAAGTTTCCTAAAAAACCAGACCGAATTGTCAGAGGAAAACCCGTGACTGTAGGCAAACTCATCGAATGCGCCAAGCAACTCGGTGCGGCCTGTCCATCCTGCGGGCTCGAGCGTGCATTCCTGCTTCAAGAAACACCCAAGGGAATCGTTTGAGAGGGCGAAGCGGTCAGTCACCTGCTTTGCGCTCGCCCCGCCCCGTGGCATGTCCCGCAGGCAGATAACGTCCTGCAATGCTCCAACCATCCAACGGAGGATGCCGGGGCCTTCAGCGTGGATCCTGTGCTTTAGTTCCGGGTCAGGCGTGGCGGGCACCTGGTCGAAGTTGAGCAACCGCAGGCGGCGTCCCTCAGCATCGGTTCCATTCCGAAAACGCGGCAAGGCGTTCGTCGCCAATAACAGCTTGGCCGTGGTGACAATCACGCGGGGCTTGCCGTAGATTTCCCGGCATTCGATAGGCTCGCCGGAAACTATGCTTTTGAAGTTTCCGCTTTCCTCCACCTCGAGTGCGTCGCCTTCGGTGATGATGTTCACAAGCGAAAACTCCAGACTCGGCAGGGAATAGCTTTTCGGGTCGCACAATTGCCGCATGCTAACCCGTGAAACGGTGCCAGCGGCAGGGCCTCCCACGGCCTCGGCAATGCCATCGTTTACAAGCGTGCTCTTCCCGGTGCCGGAAGGTCCGAAAACCGCAAGCCCTGCTTCGAGCCGGGCCGATGGTTCGAGGATGCTCCCGGCAAACAATCGGAAAAGCTCCCGGTCGTCGGCGTCGGGCATCGCTGCCGATAGTGTGGCGATGAAAGCCGGGGCCTCGACCTGCGGTTCCCATGGTGTCGGAATCGTTAGGGTAAAGCCCTGCTTCCAATCGTGCGGGCCAAGCTCAATCTTGTCTTTCGTCACCCGCAGGATGCCATTGGAAAGGTTGAGCAGGACAGCGCCCCCGGTGTCGAAAGCATAAGCGCCCCGCCAAGTCTGGGTTGTCTGCGACGCTGCGCCGATGTGAGAAATCAAATCACGGGCACGGCAAGCTGTGTCTTCACTTAAACGGGCGAGCAGCTGTAAGGCTAGCGGCAGGAACCTTTCAGGGCCTGCGATGCGTTCCCATCGCGTGCCATCGAAAACCCGCCAAGTGTCTCCTGTTGTATAAACCATCGGCAGCAAGGCGTGCAGTTCGCGGGCAAACACGCTTTCCTTGTAAGTTTTGGTCTGGCAAGAAATCCGCAGGTCAATTTCCTGCCATTGCCTTTCACTGATGGCGGGCGCGTAGGCTTCCACCATTGGCACAATTACTTCGGCTTCGATGGAATCCAAGGTTTCCACGGCATCGGGTAGAGCCTGCGGTGTAGCGGGTGCGTGCTCTCGGTATTTTACTGCCGGCGTAAACGGTTTGGCCTTTTTGAGCATCTCCATCACAGCGTCCGGCCCATGGGAAATATACTCTTCACGCGGATCTTTTGTTATAGGTTGAGATTCCATGGTTTTAGCGGGTGAGGACATTAACAAGTTGAGCGTGTTTTGAAATGATGGTGGCAGCCTTATCTCGGGCATTGTCGGATTTGCCGTCCCAGTCGAAAGCGATGGTTGCGCGCTTCCCTTTGAAAAGCGGACCCCATGCGGGATGGAACGAACCACCGGGACATGCGATAACAACGGAGGCGGGTTTGCCCTTCTTGGGGTGGAGTTCTTCCACACCGGATGCTATAAGCGCCATTGCCGATGATTCGGATTCTGTGATGAATATTTCCCTCACCTCCTTACGGGCGGCGAAATGCCAGCGCCATGGATAAACGGCATTTCCGCAGTTCCAGACGAACCGCTTTCCCTCGGTTGGGGTGGATTTCCATCTGCCGTCTCGATAGATCGGGGTCGTATCTGGTGCTCCGCCTCCGAGCCGGGACTTGCACCCGTGTTCATAGAGATAGAGCAAGCATCCGTTAGCCCATCCGAGAGCGTCGGATGTATAGCAAAGGGATCGAACCACCTCTGCGGGAATGCCTAGCATATCCTCGACCTTGGCGAGTAGCGCGGAGGATTTCCAAAGCCTCGACCTGGCTGCTATGTGGCGAGCGTCAAAGTCGGGCGGGATTTCCTTCTGGTCAGGGAGTCGCGTATCCTCCACGGCTAGCGTCACGCGCTCTCTGCGGGCTTTGGCTTGTTCGTCGGTTTCCTCCACCATTAGAACTTCGGTGCCGATGATAGAGGCGATGTGGCGAAGGATTTCGGGATACTTCATCGACGGTTGGAGTCGTTGGGCGAGTTGAACCACCCCGCCGGAGAATCCGCAGGAACATTTCGCCATCGGGAGTCCATCCCGCCCATTGAAGATCGCGAAGCTAGGGTTTCCGTCCGCGTGATCCGGTAGAGGGCAAATCATCTTCCATCGGCCTCGACCATCGGATCGGACAGCGCCTAACGTCTCAGCGTATTGGACAAAGCCCTGCTGAATCGCAATGATGCAATCCTCCGAAATTCTGAGTTTGGCGGAAGTCATAGTCTCGAACCCTTCTCCTCAAATTCACCTGCGCGGAGTTCCTCCACAAATTCGTCCACCTCATCGAATGGTCGGGCGCTTGAAATGGATTCCCTCCAAGCGTGGTGTCCGGCCACCGTTAGCGGTCGGCGAGCATCGGTGGCGAGTAGTCCCACCGTGAGCGGTTCGGGCTTGCTCATCGTGCCGCTCCAAGCACGGCCTCCAGATCGAACCTCAATGCGCCGCCGATGCGGACGCATGGAATGGTTCCAGCTTCCGCCCACAAGCAGACGGTCCGCTTGTGAACGTCGAAGTGCTTGGCGATGACTTCCGCACGGACTAGCGGGCGGCGGTTAGTTTCAGCAAGCGCGGTGTCTTGCTCCGGTTTCGTAGGATTCGTGGTTTTAACCATAACCCTGATTTCCTTGTCAAATGCGCGCAAGATTCCCGGGTTGACACTGGGTGCCGAAAATGCAGGTTTGTCCCATGTCCCATTGTCCCCTGTCCCATATTTCTCTCCCAGTCCTTTCAAACCGTTGTGGATTATCCCGCCGAAACCTTCAAAGGATGGCAGGCGACGGCCTGATTCCCGGCGCATCGCGCACGACGGGTGGGCATTGGCGGGTGAAAAATGACGTTATTCTTGCGGGGTGGATTGCACGCTCTGCAATGAACCAAATGGAAAGGTCAGCGGCGGGCAGGTCGAAAAGCGATCCGCTCCGAATGGCCGCGATTCAGCTAGAAAACCGCTTGGAGACGTTTCTCCTAAGTGGTGCGCCAATCCCTCCAGACTTAGTAAAAAGCCTGACGAGAATCGGCGGCTTGATTCAGGTATTCACAAATTCAAGCGGCTTGAATGGCTGATATTTTCGAGCCGTTCGGACCGATGGCGAGGATTGCTAGCGCGTCTTTTTTCGTGAGTCTGGAGACGTAATGCTTCCGCAGGAGGTCATGTCCGCCGGAGTGTCCGAATTTGAATGTCAGATCGTCCAGCGGTGTGCCAATGGTGACTTGCACGGAGGCGCAGGTGTGGCGGCAGGCGTTGGCCGGCCATTCGCCCCGCGTCGGTTTCGGCGGGTTTTCGAGCAAGCGGGCAGCGACGTTCCACCCCGCGCGGCGTCGGACGGACTTGGAAACATCCGTCCAGTTGGGCGGGGTAACGAGCGCAGAGTCCTCGGCCTCGCCCCGGGTGGCGTCCACCCATGCCCGGAGCGTCGGACAGATCGGGATGAGGCGGCGGGAATGTTTCTTGGCGATGTCTTTACCGATCTCGATATTGTCCTCACCGATGGCTCCCCAAGTAAGTTTCCCGAGTTCGGCCATGCGGACGCCACCGAAAACGGCGATTGCGTAAGCGGCGGCGGCCCCGGTTCCCTCGGCCTCGGCAGCGTGTAGCAGGGCCTTCACGTCGGCAGGCTTCAGGATTTCAATGTCGGCATCGGATGAAATGCGGATGGCTTCCAGTGCGTCCACTGTATCCATCGTCGCCCATTGCCTCGGCAGGATGCTCGCCCATTTCCAAAAGACGCGGAGGTTCCGCTTGTGCATCGCTCGTGCCGTTGGCGCTTTCGGGAAAAGGAGGGCTTCGAGTTCCGTCGTCGTGATGTCCGCCATCGGCTTCAGGTGAAGCGTGAGCAGAATCTTTTCGAGCGAATACTTGTAGGACTTCAAAGTCGCATCCCGCAGGTCGGTCTTGCTGTCCAGATAGAGCGCCACGGCCTCGCCAAGCGGCTTGGATGAGTGGCGGGCGTCATGGGCGGCACGGTGGGCTTTCGCGGCGTCGATGATGGTTCCAGCGCCACCCAATGCTTCGAGCGCGGCGGCGACTTCACGGGCGGCTTGCACGAGGTCCAGATTCCACGATTCAAGAATGCCCCGGGCCTTGTCCGCCTCCATGGCGAGCGAAGACGGAATGGTCGCCGCAGGCATTTCGCCGGTGATTTCATCCAGATGCTTCCTCGCGTCCTCGCGGCTCCTAAAGAACATCTTCATGCGTTTGTCGGTGTCGGTTAAAGACGCGGGGATGTCGAGCATCCATCGGTTGCGCTGCGCGTTGAATTTCGGGATGATCTTGCGTTTCATGGTCATTGTCTTCCGGTTTGAACTGTTCCCAATGTTCCCAAAATTGCGGGAATGGCAAGCAGAAACGGGAAAAACGTGAATTTGTGGGCACTAAGCATCAAGCGGTTATCGAATCCCTAATTCTTTCAGGTTCTAGTGGGGGCAACCCTGTTCAGGTTCGAGTCCTGTCGCGCGCACCATTTCATTATCAACGGGTTACGGAGGTGAAAGGCTCCCTTTTTTGCGTTAGGGGATTTCTGTTTGTTCCCAGATTGTTCCCAATCCTGCGGAAGCCTTGGAAAATAAAGGGTTCCAGCGGTTCCAATTGTTCCCAGAGTTGCCAGCGGCAAAAGCGGAGATTCTCGGCATTGACCAGATCGGCGAGGCGGGCGGGACTGCGGGAGTGGATTTTAGACTGCGGGAATTGTTCCCATTGTTCCCAAACCGCCAGCGTGCCCACCCCACCCCGGCCAGCGTGGCGATTCCTCGGCGGCTACGAGGTGCCGGGTTCTCGGCACCTTCCGCGCCCGATTCAGATTTGATGGCGGCGCTCCGCAAAATTGCTGAGCGTCGATTTCGGCCTGTTCGAGGCGTCCCCAAACTTGGGGGCACCTAACCGGACCGATCCAAATTTGGATTGATCGATTCCAACTTCGATCAGCACTCAAATTTGAGGGGTTCAATTCCGGCCTTCGGAGATGTG
>JBIPND010000183.1:0-6393 GCA_044374015.1 Luteolibacter sp.
ATCGTCATTTGGGTGGAGGCGTGCAATTCCACGTTCGGCGCGACTTCGCGGGCGAGCTTGGCGAGGCCGAGGTCCTGGATGATCAGGGCATCCACTCCGGCGGCGGCGATCCTCCGCAACTGCTCTTCGGCAGCCTTCATTTCGGAGGTGAAAATGAGGGTGTTCATCGTCACGAAGCCCTTCACGCCGTGGCGGTGGAGGAATTCCATCAACTCTTCGAGGTCGGCCTCGATGAAGTTGTCGGCGCGCAGCCGGGCGTTGAATTTCGGCAGTCCGAAGTAGATCGCATCGGCTCCCGCCGCCACCGCCGCGCGGGCGCAGTCCCAGTTTCCGGCTGGGGAGAGAAGTTCGGGAGTGAGGTCGGATGGGTGCATGGCGGGAATCAACCACGGGTCGCGCGGGAAAAACAGGCGCGATTTATTGCAAGACGGAAAGAGGGACCACTGATTTCACTGATTCCACAGATTGATTGGGATGAAGAACTCAGAACTCCCCTTAATTTGAGACTCACGCGCCATTTTGGCACTGATGATTTCCAATTTCTGTTCTTAAAATCAGAGCAATCAGTGAAATCAGTGGTCAAATATACCTTCTATTTCCCGGTCTGGACCCTGTGGGCTCCTCGGTGCCTCACGCGGCTTGCTTTTTCGCCACGACCTTCGGGATGTCCCAGGCGGTGATCCATTCGTGGCGGGTGCGCTTGAATCCTTGCTCCAACAAGCGTTTCTCCATTTCGGGAAAATGGGCGGCACCGTAGAAGATGCCGAGTTTTCCGCGACCGGCGGCGAGCTCGCGGTGCATCACTTCGAGGCAGCGCTGGTTGCGGTCGGTGATGATCACGCTTTCTCCAGCGAAGGCGCCGATCTGGTCGTCGCCGCGGCCGAGGGTGTGGACGATTTCGAGTATTCATCCTCGTCCACGCGGATGAAGCCTTCGGCGCTGGCGGCGATGGTCAGAATGAGGAGGCTGAGGGCGCTTGCGAGTCGTTGTCTGCGGGCCATGATCGGGAATTTACATGGAACCGGGGATGGGGCGAGGGGTTTTTGGCGGCGAAACGCGACCGTTGCCGGGCGCGGATTTCTCGTTTATATGCCCTTCAGCAATGAATTCACCTGCAACGCTGCGCTACTGCCCCGATCTGCTTCATTACGCCCGCCGCGCCACCCGCGAGGTGATGGTGGGCAATGTGGGCGTAGGCGGCGACAACCCGATCCGCGTGCAGTCGATGATCACCTCGGACACCCGCGACACGCCGGCCTGCGTGGCGGAGGTGCTGGGGTTGGCGGAGGCGGGATGTGAGATCGTGCGGATCACCGCGCAGACGAAAATTTACGCGGCGAATTTGGAAAACATCGCCCGTGAAGTGCGGGCGGCGGGGTGTCAGGTGCCGCTGGTGGCGGACATCCATTTCAAACCGGACGCCGCGATGGAAGCCGCGAAATGGGTGGAGAAAGTCCGCGTGAATCCGGGAAATTTCGTCGATAAGAAAAAATTCGAGATCCGCGAATACAGCGACGCGCAATATGCCGAGGAGCTGGAACGGATCCGTGCGGAATTCACGCCGCTGGTTCACCTTTGCAAAGACCTCGGGCGCGCAATGCGGATCGGTACCAACCACGGCTCGCTGTCCGATCGCATCATGAACCGCTACGGCGACACCCCGTTGGGGATGTGTGAAAGCGCGCTGGAATTCGCACGCATCGCGCGTGACAACGACTATCACAATTTCGTTTTCTCGATGAAGGCCTCGAACCCGAAGGTGATGATTGAAGCCTATCGTTTGTTAGTCGCGCGGCTGGACGCGGAGGGCGCGGATTGGAATTACCCGATCCACCTCGGCGTGACCGAAGCCGGCGATGGCGAGGACGGGCGGATCAAAAGCGCCATCGGCATCGGTTCGTTGCTGGCCGACGGCATCGGCGACACCATCCGCGTCTCACTCACCGAGGACTCGATCCACGAAATCCCCGTCGCCCAAGCGCTCGCGGATATCTATAACGAGCGCAGCAAAGTGAATGGTGGCTGCGGCGTCTCGCCGCAGGCCGTGGTGGCTGCGTCTCGCAGCCACTCCATCTCCGAAGACGCCGCAAAAACCCGCATTGACTGGGACCAAGTCGAAAAATCATCCGCCACCTTCCTTCCCCACTGGAAACTCGATGGCGGAACCTACGCGGTTACTTTCCGCCTCGCAGACTCGCTTCCATCAGCTTCCCTCAACCGCTATCAGAACCAACGCGCTTCCTTGCTGGAGCAACTTCAAGCGCTTTCCCGCGCGGAAGATTCCCGCAGCGTTTTTGACCAGATGCTCGACCTGCGAAGCCAACTCGCGGATCTCCAATCGAGCGAAATCGACACCGAGTTGAGCCAGGGTCACGGCGAGTGTTTGTTCAAAAACGACGATTTGGCAAAGCTGGTGGCGGATGCGATGAAGCACTTCGACGGCACCCGCTACGAACTCCTCGCCTGGTGTGTGATGCCTAACCACGTTCACGCGGTTCTCAAAATGGCCGAGGGCGGAGAACTTGAGAAGGTTCTGCATTCATGGAAAAGTTTCACTTCGCATGAAATCAACAAACGGCTGGGACGCAGCGGGACGATTTGGCAGAAGGAGAGTTACGACCATCTGGTGAGGGATGGAGAGGATTTGAGGAATCAGGTGGCGTATGTTTTGGACAATCCGGGCAAGGCGCGATTGGGAGGGTGGAAATGGGCGGGGTGTGTCTATCAGGACTTCGCTGCGAGACGCAGCGAACACGGCCTGCCGCGAGACGCGGCAGCCACCTATGAAGAGGCACCGCTCGTGCCTTCTTACGATCCGTTCTCCTATCAGCGGCGGGCAAGCTCGGTGCTCACCCTCCTGTCGCACGAGCTCGGCGGCGACCGCACGGTGCGGGTTTTCACCACCCAGGAACGCTGGAACGCGCTTGCCCACAAGATTTCCGGCATGGGCGATTTCAAACCCGAGATCATCTTCGAAAAATCCGGCGCGGTGGAAATCGATCCGCGCGATGAAGCCGCAGTCGCGTTCTTGAACAACTCGCCGGAACCGCAACTGATCACCGTCGCCGACGGACTCGATCTGGAAGTCATCCACGCCTTCCGCGAGCTCGCCTTCCGCGTCGATCCAAGCCACCCGATCCTGCTGAAAGACACGCTGCACCCGCCGCAGGGCGACACCGACTTTCTAACCGCGCTGCTGCCCGCCGCGCAGAACATCGGTTCGTTGCTCAGCGACGGCATCGGCGACGCCATTCTCGTCCGCGGCGAAACCGCGCCCGGCCAATCGCTGCGCCTCGCCTACAACATCCTGCAAGCCGCCGGGACCCGCATTTTCAAGACAGACTACGTCGCCTGCCCGAGTTGCGGCCGCACGCTTTTCAACCTCCAGCACACCACCCAGAAAATCCGCGCGGCCACCGGCCACCTCAAGGGCGTGCGCATCGCGGTGATGGGCTGCATCGTCAACGGCCCGGGCGAGATGGCGGACGCGGATTTCGGCTACGTCGGCGGCGCGCCTAACAAAATCAACCTTTACGTTGGCAAAACCGCGGTTAAGTTCAACATCCCGGAGGCCGAAGCGGTCGAGCGCCTCACCGACCTGATCCGCGAACACGGCAAGTGGGTGGACGCACCGCTCCCCGCCACCGCCGAAATCTAACAACCCTCCCATGGCCCAGACCGACACCCTCCCCCAAACCCAGGAAACGACCCAACTCGACGTGCCGTGGAACGTGATCGTCCACAACGATCCGGTCAATCTGATGGGCTACGTCACCTTCGTGCTGATGAGGATTTTCGGCTACGATGAAAAAAAGGCCGCCATTCTCATGCTGCAGGTCCACCAGCTCGGCCGCTCCATCGTCTGGTCCGGCGAGCGCGAAAAGGCCGAGTTTTACGTCCAGCAACTTCAGGCGCATCAGTTGAAAACCTCGTTGGAAAAAGCCGAATGAAAGCGATGCCCACCCTGGAGGGAGGCCTGCGGATCGATGCCGAGGACCTCAGCGATTGGGAGCTGCTTCGTTCGATCGTCGGCGATGCCAGCGGCTGCGAGACCGATCTTGCCAGCCGACTCGGCGGACTGATCAGCGAGCAGGCGGGCGCCGAGGATTGGCAGGAATTCGTCGTCCCGGACCTGCGCGAGGCGTTCCAGGACGAGCTTGCACAAGTCGGAGCCGCCATCGAATCCGCCGCCTTCCATGCCGCCGACGGCCCGGGCCCGATTTGGATCACTCCGGAAGACGCGTTCCAGTGGTATAGCTCGCTCAATCAAGCGCGGCTCGCGCTCGAAGAACATTTCCATTTTGGCTCGGCGGAGGAAATCGACGCTGAAGAATTGGTGCCCGCGCGCCGGGCCGCGTTTTTCCGCTCCAGATTCTACGGCGCGATCCAAAGCCTGCTGTTGGAATACGTGATGGGCGACCCGTGAAAATTTGAATCGCCGGATGCGGAAATCCCCGAGAAAACTCCCGGGTGACCTGCAAACGCCTTCTCGGAACCGCCACCACCCTCTTCCCGCTGTGGATCATCCTCGGCTGCGTCTGGGCCTGGAACCAACCGGCGGCGTGGACCTGGTTTCGCCCGCACATCGAAGTCGGGCTTGGGGTGATCATGTTAGGCATGGGCCTGACCCTGCGCTTCACCGACTTCTCCGCCATCGCCCGCGATCCCAAAAACGTCGCTCTCGGCGTGGCCGCGCAATTTCTCATCATGCCCTTCGCCGGATGGCTCATTGCCCGCGTGTTCCAGTTAGAGACCGGCCTCGCCATCGGCCTCATCCTCGTCGCCTGCTGCCCCGGCGGCACCGCGTCCAACGTCATTTGCTACCTCGCCAAGGCCAACGTCCCGCTCAGCGTGCTGCTGACGATGTGCTCCACCGTCGTCGCCATTTTCGCCACGCCGCTGCTCACCCGCTGGCTCGCCGGCGCCTGGCTGCCGGTCGATGCCGCCGCGCTTTTCAAATCGATGCTCATCGTCGTGCTGCTGCCACTCGTCTGCGGCGTGACGGCGAATACGCTGTTGGGAAAAATGAAACGCCCCGAACGGATCCGGACGTGGATCGACGCCATCGGCCCGTTGCTCAGTGCGCTCGTCGTGGTTCTGATCGTCGGTTGCATCGTCGCTTCGAAAAAACAGGAAATCGCCCGCGCCGCGTTGCCGCTTTTCGTCTCGGTCTTCCTGCTGCATGCCTTTGGCTTTGCGGTCGGCTACCTGTTCGCCAAAGCCAGCGGCTGCCGCGAATCCCTGCGCCGCACCATTTCCATCGAAGTGGGCATGCAAAACAGCGGCCTCGGAGCCGCCCTCGCCACCCGCCATTTTTCCCACCTCGCACTCGCCCCGGTCCCCGCCGCGATCTCCGCGGTTTACCATTGTTTGATCGGCAGCCTGCTCGCCGCGTGGTGGCGGTCCCGGCCGCTGGATTCGGAAAAATAGCAACGCTTCAATTTCTTGCCAAGAATCGCAAGTTCCCCTTCACTGCGGCCCGCTCCACCCATGGCACTCATCGTTCAAAAATACGGCGGCACCTCCGTCGGCACCCTCGACCGCATCCGCAACGTCGCCGCACGCATGAAACGCACCCGCGACGAGGGCAACCAGGTCGTCGCCGTGGTCTCCGCGATGTCCGGCGTCACCGACGGCCTGATCAAAATGGCCAAGGACCTCGCCGAAAACCCCAGCGAACGCGAACTCGACGTGCTGCTGGCCACCGGCGAGCAACAATCGATCGCCCTCGTCACCATCGCCCTCCAGGAACAAGGCGTGGACGCCGCCTCGATCACCGGCCGCCAAGCCGGCATCCACACCACCGGATCCCACACCCGCGGCCGCATCCTCACCATGGACCCCACGTTGATGCAGAGTTTCCTCGATGCCGGGAAATCCCTGGTTGTCGCCGGTTTCCAAGGCGTCACCCCGGACGGCATGATCCACACCCTCGGCCGCGGCGGGTCCGACCTCACCGCCATCGCCGTCGCCGCCGCGCTCAAGGCCGATGTCTGCCAGATCCTCACCGACGTCGACGGCGTTTACACCTGCGACCCCCGCATCGTCAAAAACGCCCGCAAACTCCCCGAAATTTCCTACGACGAGATGCTTGAAATGGCCTCGTCCGGCTCGAAAGTCATGCAGTCGCGCTCGGTCGAGTTCGCGAAAAAATTCGGCGTCGTTTTCGAAGTCCGCTCCTCTCTCAACGATAACCCTGGAACCCTTGTGTTAGAAGAACATCCCAATATGGAACACGTCGTCATCCGCGGCATCTCGATCGAGCGTTCGCAAGCGCGCGTCACCATCACCGGCATCCCCGACGAGCCCGGCATGTCCGGCCTCATCCTCGGCGCCCTCGCCGATGCCGAGATCAACCTCGACATGATCGTTTCCAACATCGCCCACGACGGC
>JBIPND010000184.1:0-6389 GCA_044374015.1 Luteolibacter sp.
TCGGCGAAACAAACCGAGCTCTACGCCCGCATCGGCAGCCGCATGGGTCACCTCGCTTGACCAAACCCAAAAACGGGACACTCTCACGAGCTTTCCGCATGCAGCATCATCTCAACAACCTCGAAGAACACGCCCGCGAGGCACTCAAGCCCGCGCTGCAAGGCCAACTTTCGCCCGCCGAGCGGATCGCGCTCTACAAGCGGTTTTTGAAAACCGAGGAACACCGGATCCTGCTCCACCACCGCTCGGGAGCCAGCGGCTTGGAAGTCGCACGCGCCCGCGGCCAGCTGATCGATACCGTAATCCGCTCGATCCTTGAAGCCTCGCTCAACGCCCGCAAAAGCGGCGAGCTGCTGCCCATCGCGCTCGTCGCCACCGGCGGCTACGGCCGCGGCACCTTGAATCCGGGGTCGGACATCGACCTCCTGTTTCTGCTGCCGCGCGCCTCGACCAAGCTCCCCCAGCCTCTCCGCGAGTTGGTGCAGGATATCCTCTATTTGCTGTGGGATGTCGGCTTCAAGGTGGGCCACGCCTGCCGCTCGATCACCGAATGCGTCGAACAGGCCAAGGCCGACCAGGAAAATAAAACCTCACTGATGGACTCGCGGCTCATCGCCGGCGACCAGCCGCTGTTTGCCCAATTTCAGGAACGCTTCGACAAGGAATGCATCAGCAAGGGCCAGGAGGCCTTCTTTCAACTCCGCCGCCAGGACCTGCGCGACCGCCACAACAAATATTCCCACACCGTCTTCCTGCAGGAGCCCAACGTGAAGGAAAGCTGCGGCGGCCTGCGCGATTATCACAACATCCTGTGGGTCGCCCGCGTGAAACGGGGCAGCACCGACCTGAACGCACTCGTCGAGGACCGCATCATCACCGCCAACACCCGCAACGAAATCGAAGCCGCCCACGACTTCCTCCACCGGGTCCGCAACGAACTCCACTACCACAACAACAAGGCGACCGACCAACTCACACTCCAGCTCCAGGGCGTCGTCGCCACCGCCTTCGACTACCCGCAACGCGACATCCTCCGCCGCGTCGAGGCCTTCATGCGGGACTATTACCGCCACACCCGCCACCTCTATCAGCACACCACCTCGCTGATGGAAACCTTCCAGATCGAGCAGGAAACGCGCGCGGAATCCGGGTTCCGCTCGTTCCTGACCTTCCGCAAAAAAAGTCGCGAGGAGTTCGACGGCTTGATCGCCCGCGAAGGCCGCCTGTTTCCTTCCAGCCAGGACATTTTCAAGGACGATCCCCACCGGCTGATGCGGCTGTTCCAACATTGCCAACTCCGCAACCTCAGGCTCAGCCCGCAAATCCGCCGGCTCATCGCCAACCATTGGGAGGACATCGACCGCCCGTTCCGCTACGCCAAAACCAACCGCCAGATCTTCGAAGGCATCCTGGTGCGGAAAGGCGAGGTCGCACGGATCCTGCGGCTGATGCACCGCGTCGGTTTCCTCGGCCGCTACCTGCCGGAATTCGGCGCGCTCGATTGCCTCGTCCAGCATGAATTTTTCCATCGCTACACCGCCGACGAACACACCCTGCGCTGCGTCGATCAACTCGACCAACTGGTCACCGAGACCGATCCGCGCCGCGAAATCTACCGCCGCCTGTTCTTGGAAATCCAGGACCCCTACGCGCTCTACCTTGCGGTGATCCTCCACGACACCGGCCGCGCCGAAAATGTCCGCGAACACATCGACGGCTCGGCCATGCTTGCTGCGCGGCTTTGCAACCGCCTGCAAATCCACGGCGCGCGCCGCACGCTGATCATGTTCCTGGTCGATAACCACCTCACCTTCTGGCGCACCGCCACCAGCCGCAACCTCGACGATCCCGAAGTCATCGGCGAGTTCGCCGCGATCGTCAAAACCACCTCCAATCTCGACGCGCTGTTCCTCTTCACCTTCGCCGATTCCAACGCCACCTCGCCCGAAGGCTGGAGCGGCTGGAAGGAAAGCCTGATGCTGCAACTCCACAAGGCCACCCACAACTTCCTCAAGGACGGCAAGGAAAAATACGCGATGCAACTCGATGCCGACCGCCTCGCCCTGCGCGACCAAGTCATCAGCATCATGCGGGAAGACTACCACCCGGACGTGCATCGCCACTTCGAGCGCATGCCCGCCGCCGCCTTCCACTTCCGCCAGGCCGCCAACATCGTCACCCAGGTCCGCACCGTCCGCCATTTCCTCCAGCGCGAGGCCGAAAAATCCGATCCGTTGGCCTCCTGCATCAAGTGGATCGACCACACCGACCAAGGCTACACCGAACTGGTGCTCGCCGCCCGCGACAAGCCGCTGCTGTTGGAAAAAGTCTGCTGCGCGCTCGCCTCCCAACAGATCAACATCCTCTCGGCCGATCTGTTCACCCGCACCGACGGCATCGTCGTCAACATCTTCCGCGTCTGCACCACCAACTTCGAGCCCGTTTCCGCCGCGTCCACCCGCAAACGCTTCCTCGAAACCTTCGAAGCCATCCTGCTGGCCGAAAGCTACGACCCGGAAAAATTTCTCCGCCGCAAGGTCAATTTCCTCAAACCCCGCTCCGACAACGGCATCACCGTGCCCGTCCGCGCCTTCGTCAGCAACGACTTGCACCCGACTTGCACCGCCGTGGAAATCCAGGGCCTCGACCGCATCGGCCTGCTGCACGACCTTTTCAGCGCCATCAACCAACACGGCCTCAACACCGCCCACGCCCGGATCTGCACCGAAAAAGGCGTCGCCATGGACACCCTCTACATCACCACCGCCGATGGGACAAAAATCGAGGATCCCGAGTTGCTCACCACCTTGGAAGATGAGTTCACCACCCTGATCTCCCGTCCGGAGACTTCGGATTGATGCCGAAAATCCCCGGGAAAACTTAACAAGTCCGAAGTAATTGGGAAATTGATCAAGATTCTGCTTGGCATTTCCCGGAGGATCTTGCAATTTCCGCGCCCGCCCGTCTCCGGGCATTGCACAAAAGCTTCTACCATGTCCGTATCCATCCGACTCAACCGCAAGGGCACCAAAGACCGCCCTTACTATAAAATCGTTGCCGTTGACAGCCGCAAGCGTCGCGACGGACGTTACATTGAGCAACTCGGCACTTACGATCCCAAGATCGAAGGCGTGAACTACACCATCGACCTCGCGATCGCCGACAAATGGCTCGCCGTCGGTGCCAAGCCGTCTGAGACCGTCAACAGCATCATCCGCAAGGCCCGCACCACCGCGTCCAAGGCTGAGACTGCCACCGCTTGATCGGACTTTCGGATTTCCGAAAATTTCCCCACAACCGCGTTCCGCAAGGAATCGCGGTTGTTTTGTGCCATCCGTGAATCATGAAATTCGACACCCCCGTCCCGTTCGAACAATTCATGGCCTGGGCGCTGCATGACCCGGAGCGCGGCTACTACGCCCGGCGCATCGCCGGCGTCGGTGCGCACGGGGATTTCACCACCGCGCCGATGCTCTCGGACGCGCCCGCCCGCGCCATCGCCACGTGGGCGGCCAAGGCGCTGCGCGAATCCGGCTGCCGGGATTTGATCGAAATCGGGCCGGGCGAAGGCACGCTCGCCGCCGCCGTGCTCAAGTTCCTGCCATGGCAGGTGCGCTGGAAAACCCGGCTGCACCTGATCGAAACCTCCAAGCCGCTTGCGGAACGCCAGCAACGATTGTTAGAGAAACGGGCGAGCTGGCACCGGCACGTTGCGGATGCGCTTGCAACCTGCCACGGGCGCGCGGTGATTTTCTCCAACGAACTGGTGGACGCCTTCCCGGTTAGACGGTTCCGCAAGACTCCGGATGGCTGGCTGGAAATGGCGGTCCGGTTCGATGCAAGCCGGGTCGCCCACGAATCCCTGCTGCCCCCTGCCCCGCTGCCGGACTCATCCGGTTTTCTCGACGGCCACCCACCGGGCCAGCTCATCGAAGTCCACCAGTCCTATCAAAAATATCTGGCGGAATGGCTGCCCGCGTGGAAATCCGGGCGCATGCTCACCATCGACTACGGTGCCACCGCGGACAATCTCTATCACCGCCGCCCGCACGGCACCCTCCGCGGCTATCTTTTCCAACAGCGGCTGGAAGGCCCCGCGATCTATCAAAACCCCGGCCGCCAGGACCTGACCGCCGATGTGAATTTCTCCGATCTGATGCGCTGGAGCGCGCCGTGGGTGACGGAACAACGGCTGCTGGATTTCCGGGATTTCCTCAGTGGCACCAGCGCCCACCCGTTCACGGAAACCTCGGGCGCGGGTGAGGCATTCCTCGTGCTCGATCAGCGGAAATGAACCCAAAACAGTGAGATAAATCGCAGGCGGAGGTTCAAGATTCGTAAGATTCGTGGTGCCTTATCTCCTTTTTAGCATCTACCCCCGCGCCGCACCGGGTGTGGAAAGCAGAGTATCTGCTGGAGCGCTGGCTTCAGCCGGCGAGTCGGGCCGGCTGAAGCCAGCGCTCCGTAGCCCAAAAGCCAAGTTAGTCGGGAAGATGAAAAAACCGTGGTCCCTGGAGGAACCACGGCTGGAAAATTAAAATGAGCTCAGCGGCCCCGACCGCGACCACCATCCCACATGCCACGGCCTTCGACGATGCGCTCTTTGGCTTCGTCCGAAAGACTGGATGTCGCAATGGCCGCCTTCGCGCCCTCGGCATCCTCGCGCATCCAGCGCATGTAGGCGATACCCTCGGTGCGCTCGCGATCCCCGTCATCGGTGATCGTTTTGGCCACGCGGACCAGTTCGGCGGGTGAGCTGGTGTTGTTGCTCCAGACGTAGGATTGCGCCGCGCTATCGCGGACCGGACCTGGCTTGAAGGAGTTCACATAAACGAGCGCTGCCGCAGGATCCGTGTTGGCCCAGGCGGGCATCAGGTCGCGCATCGCCCGGCGCTGCGCATCCTCGCTCTCCTGCGCTCTGACAAACTCCGCCGCTGCGGCGGGATTTTTGCGGGCGAGATCCCCCGCGATGTCCCCGATCAGGCGGTCCTTGGTTTCACCGGCCTCCATGCTTTTCACCTGGAGCGCGGCCATTTCCGGATTGGTGTTGGAAAGACCTTCAATCGCTGAAGCGAGGGCCCCCGTCTGCTCATCCGCGGGGAGCGTGCGCACCCATGCCTGGGCGGCACTGAAATCGAGAGCACCGTATTGCTCAGCCACCGCACGATAAGCTCCGCCTTTGTCCGCGGAATCCATTGAAGCGAGCATTTCCGCCGCTTTGCGTGGATCGGTCTTGGCGACCTCCGAGACCACCGAGGTCATGGCTTGGCCCTTGCCACTTTCCAACGCGCTGGCCCAGGCCATCGCCGCGGCGGGATCCTGGCGCGCCCATTCGGCGGCGATGATCGAGGAGGCACCTTGGCCACCCATCGGGCCGCGACCGCCGCCCATCATGTCCATCATCGCGAATTCACGGGAATTCTCCCCGTAGTATTTCGCCGCATTCGCCGGGTCCACGCTGGCCCAACTTTGCAAAATCGTCGGCCGCACAAATCCACCGGCCATGCCCATGGTGTTGGAAAAGGCCATCGCCGCCGTCGGATCGACTTCCGCCCACTGGCCAAACAGAAGAAACGAAGCCATGATCCGCTCGCTCATCGGCAGGGCGTCGAGCTTGGTCGCCTCCTCGGCCAATTGCTCGGGCGTGAGGCCGGCATAAAATTCAAGCAGCGCCTGCACCCGGCTGGAGTTTCCCGCGAGCTTGCCGATTTGGTCGGGACTGGTCGCCCGGGTGGTGCGCTTTGAAGTCTCCGCGGTGGTCGTGCCCGATCGGGCGCTCGCGCGGGTCCGTTGGGACACTTCTTCGGTCCCGGAAGCAGCGCCTCCGGCATCGGTGTTTTTGCCGGAAATATAACCGCCAGCGGCTCCCACCACCAACGCTGCGACTGGAATCATCCAAGTAGTTTTCATAATTTAGCTAAAGTCATTCTGCAAACCACCGGCCGCTTGAAAGGTTGCGCGTCATTCTTGCGGGGCGCGGACTTTTTCAATCCCCGCCGCGCGCCGGAATCGACGCGGGTTCACTTTGGTGGATGGTGAGCTGGGCGAACGGGATGACCCAGCAATTCGTCGATCCGGGCGGTGAGTTCCTGTTTCCGCTCTTCGGCATCGGCGATTTTCAGTTCCACCGCCAGTCGGTCGAACTCGGTGATGGCGGTGGAAAGCGGCTCGGCGACGGCTTTGAGGGCCGGCAAACTGCGATCCGTGGCAGGACCGTTCGTCGCGGTGACATCCAGAGCCGGAACTTCAACCACCAGAGCCAGCCATAATCCAGAAAACCAACACCTTCGCATGCTGCGACCATGCACCCGCCATTCCGCCGCGACAATCGCCGAATCAAAAGCAGGCCATCAACGCAACTTCGCCGCGCCACCAGGCTGACTCGCCAG
>JBIPND010000008.1:0-17526 GCA_044374015.1 Luteolibacter sp.
ACCGCCGGAAATGACTCCGCTGAAGGTGGTGGTGTTGCCTGTGGCGTGTTGAATGCCAAAGGCAAATGAAGTCGGTAAGACGATGTTGTTGTTTACCGTAGTGGTGGCCGTGGCGTAGAGTCCAGTGGAAGCTGCTGTAACTCCCGAAAAATCGATCGTACCACTTCCCAGTGAAGCGCCATTGGCGAACGTGAGCGAACCGCCGCCGACAGTCGTGGCAACAGTTGAATTGTAAGTGCCATTGCCCGCGCCAGTGCCTGTCAAAGTAATGCCGGAAAAGCTATTACTTATGGTGGGTAGCAATCTCAACGAGCCCGTGCCGGATTTGGCAAGCGTGCCACCGAGAATGGAGCCGCCACTGAAGGTCCAAGAGCCGTTGCCGGAGATGGTGGTGGAGGTGGGCGTCACACCACCGGCAACGACAGTCACGGTTTCGCCGGTGGCGGCATTGAAGATCGCGTCGTCGCCATTCACGTAGGTCGCTCCGCCGGTCCAGTTGGCATCGGTGGTGTTCCAGTTGTTGTTAGCGTTCGGCTGGTCCCATGTGATGGGGGTGGCAAAGACTTGTTGGCTTAACAGTGGCAGGAGGAATAGCGGGCGGAATTTCATGAGATGGAAAGAGCGGTTGGCAATGCGGGAGCTTTGTGGGTGATGGCTTGAAATCGGCATCAGGGAGTGGTGACGTTGAGGCGGGCGAAGAGTTTGGTGTTTGCGCCCTTGGGAATGGTGACGGTGACGACGTCTGGATCGGAGCCATTTTCCGTCACCGAGATGGTCGCATTTCCCGGATCTACCGCCACCGTCCACGGGGCAACAAGATCGGTATCGAACTCGACAAACGGGTTGAGGTATTCCGAATCGTCGCGACGGGTGTAGGTGAACACCAGGTCGCTGCCGCTGGCGGTGACGGTTGGCAGGTTGGCGTTGGTGCCGGAGAGCGGATCGTTGTCGAGAACGAACTCGATGACGTTGTCGAGACCGTCGCCGTCCGGATCGTCATGGAGACCTTTTTCTTTGCCCGGAGTGCCGTCGAGCCCCTTCAAAGCGGCCCAGGAATCGAAGGCGGTGCCTTGCTTGAGCAGGATTGTGCCAGCCGTGCCATAGTCCACCGTGTAGCCGGGAGTGACCGTGGCGAAGGTGCCGGTGAGCGTCCCGCTGTAGGTGGCGATCACATAGGGAAAGGTGGTCGCCGCGGTGCTCTCGGTGACATTAAGAATGGAGGCTACACCGAGGGTGAGATTGCCAGTGACCGCCAGCATGTCGGATGTCGCGCCAGCGAGTTCGCAGGCATAGGAACCGGAAATCGTGGTGTTTCCGGTGATGGCCATGGCCCCAATGTTGGATCCTGGAGCGATGGCACCGTTGCCGTTGACGTTGACGGCGCGATTGATCGGGCCGGTTCCTCCCAGAACGCCGGTCACGGTGACTGGATTGGCGGAAGTGGCGACGGGGCCGTTGACGGTGAGTTTGCCTGCGGCGACGGCGATGTTTCCGGTAAAGGTATTGGCGGACGAGGACAACACGAGTTCGCCGGCACCCCGTTTGATCAAGGCTCCCACGCCAACGATCGGGCCGGCGATGGTGCCGGTGCCGGCGGGGACGGTGATGGCTTCCTGATTGTTGTTGGTGGGGAGCGTGATCGTCCGCTCCGCGCCAAGAATGATGCCATCCGCGTCGAAGCGCAGGCCGCCGTTGCCATTGTTGACCTCCATCCGGATGTCATTTTCGATATTGCCGAGCGCGGCATTGGAGGTGAAGGCCAGGAAGCCGCGCCAGAGTTCGATGTTGCCTTCGAAATCATTGGCCGCATTGGAAAGGATGAGCACGTTGTTGTGGTTTAAAACAGCCCCGCTATCCACCAAGCGATAGGTCAACCCAGCGGTTCCTCCGCTGATTTTTCCCGTGAGATTGACCTCCGCGCCGGCAGCGGGAGCCGCGTTGTCGGGGCCCCGGACGGTGAAGGTCTGGTAGGCGGTGGGAGCGAGGGTGATGTTGTTCGCCACGGTTCCGCCACCAAAACTAAAGGTGAGAGAACCTCCTGCTTGGACGATGTTTCCGGTGCCGAGAGCGTCCACGGTGGCCATCCGCAGATTGCCCGCATTCAAGGTCGTGCCGCCGGAGAACAGGTTCGCGAAATTGAGAACCTGGGTGCCGGTGCCGACTTTGATGAGGGAACCTGGTCCCGAAAGTTCGCCGGCATGCGTTGAGGTCACGCCGTTCTTACCCAAAGTGAGAGCCACCGCTTGATCGCCGGCGTTTTTCAAGGCGATGTCATCGTCGCCTCCGAGGCCGCCCAGTGTCGCCTGGGTCACCGTCCCGAAAGCCAGGTTGCCGTCCGGATAGGTGGTGGCGACGACGCTGTTAGCGAGCGCGAGTTCGTGGTTCAGCGTGATGGTTCCCTCGGTGATCGTGGTGGTGCCCTGAAACGGATTGGGGTTCGAGAAAGCCACGCCACCCGCTCCGGTTTTCTGCAAGCCGGTCACTCCGGCGATTCCCTGGGTGCCGGTGAAGGTGAAGTTTTTGGTCGGATTGTTGATGGCCAGGGTGAATGGCGAAACATCCGCGCCATTGATGGCCAGGGTGGTGCCCGTGGCGCTGTCATCAAGGATCACGTCGTCGCCGTTGGCATAGTCAGCCGTGGTCACGAGGTCGCTGGTGAGGACCCAGTTCTTCGGTGCGGTGAGGGAGGCGATGCTCCACTCGGTGTCCAACGCGCCCGTCCAGGTCAATCCCTTGCCGACGACCGAGATCGTCTGGATGGTGGTGGGGCTGGGGGCATCGTCTTCACTGTCGCGGACACGGGCTTTGATCACAAATGACCCCGGAGTGGTGTAGGTGTGGGACGTGACGTAGGGACTGGCGACCGCCTGACTGGCGCTCCATGCGTCGATCTGGCCATCCCCCCAGTCCACTTCGAATTGCACGGGATCGCCCTCCGTGTCAGTGGCGGAAAAGCTATAGCTTGCCGAGACGTTCGGGGCCACGGGGGAGCTGCCGGCATCGGCGACGACCATGGCGGGAAGCGCGTTGCCTGGCACCACGATTTGGGTGCCCGCAGTGCCGAGTGCAATGGCCTCCGCATCGGTCATGCGTCCGTCATAGAGAGCCAGATTGGAAATCAGCGCCCGGGAATTTTCGCCAGCCGTGTTGTCCCAGAGGACACGGAACGCGGTGCTGGTGCTCAGCGAACGGCGGGCATTGTCGATCGCTCCGGTGGCATGGTCGCCGATCAAGGTGCCATTGAGAAACACCGAACTTTCACCCGCTACGCCGTTGTTGGCGGTGAGCACCAGACGGTACCAGGTGTTGTCGCGGACTGTGCCGGCGACACCGTTGCCAGCAGTGGTTGCGCCGGCTCCGACGTAGCTCCAAGTGTTTGCGGTGCCTAGGCCCAACTCGGCTACACTGGCCTGCTTGCGAATGAAGTAATCCCCATCGGAGCCGCCATTGTCGAAATCGAAGAGTCCCGTGAATTGGCCATTGTCCGCACCGCCGTCCTTGAAATCCGGCACCATGAAGTCCATCACGATGGTGAACTGGTTGGTGCGGGTGGGTGTGCCGCTGGCACCGTTCGCGGCGATTGGATTGACCACGGAAAGATAGGAGGCCGTGCCAGTGGCGATGGCGATGGCACCGTCGCTGCCAGTCACGCCGGCGATGGACGAGGTGGTGCCATTGAGCGTGAGGGCGCTGCCGACGGTGGCCTGGCTGAGATCGCCGCTGTTTTCAAATTCCCACAAACCCACCAAGTTAGCAGCGGAAGCGGCGGAGCAGAGGGTGAGAAGAATTGAAGGCGTGAAAAGGAACTTCATGACGCTCCAGCATTGCCTGAAACCCCGTTCCGAATCAATGGCTGGAGCGCAATGATTATTGGCAAAATCGCAAGATGCACGTGACACGATGGTCACTGGCGGAAAATGTGGTGCAAGAGGTCCCGGGATTTCACGGCCGGGTTTTCCGATAGAAATACCACCCCGCGTAGCCGAGCATCAAACAGCCGGACAGGCCGAGGACGAGCGTGAAATCCGCGAAGAAATCGAGGCGGCTCAATTGCGACTGCCCGAGGTCCTTGTAGAGTTGCACCGCCACCGAGCCGGTGTAGCCGAGCGAATCCGCCAGTTGGATGCCGAACACCGCCGTGCCTGCCGAGCCGGTGGCCGCCATCAGCCTCTCGAACAGGATCGCATTGAACGGCACATAGGCGAGGTAGGTGCCCAGGCCCGTGGCGATCATCCACGCCAAGCCGGTGACCATCCCCGCCTTCGAGAGCAGCGTGGAAACCACGAGCAACAACATCCCGACGAACATCACCCCGAAGGCGGCCATCAGCGCCCGCCGGTTGTCGCGGACTCCGTTGATCGCCGCCAGTGCCAGCAAGGTTCCGACCGCCACCGGCATTTCGCTCCGGGTGAAAAGCCCTTGTTCCTGGCTGCCATAGCCAAGGCTCTCGAAAATCTCGACTCCATAGTTGTCCCGGAAATCGCGGAACGCGGTGAGCACGGCGTAAAACACGAACAATACCACCAAGCCCGCCGCGAAGCGCCGGAGGAATGCATGTCGCTCGGCGGCGGCCATTGGCACCCTCGTCGAACGTGCCGCCCGGTCCGCGTCATCCGGCGGCGGCAGCTTGGCCAGCGCCACCACCGCCAGCACGAAAACCGGCAGAAACAAAGCGCCCGTCGCCGCCGGCATCCATGTCTCGGAAACTCCGTGGGCGCTCATCAGCCACAAGCCCACATCCTTCACCGCTCCGCTCGCGATGATGAACGACCCGCAGAGACAGGCCAGCACCACATCCGAGCAACGCCGGCCTTCGAGATAGGAAACCACCAGTCCCCACACCATTCCGAGCGGCAGGCCGTTGAGGAAAAGTGCCACAACCTTCCAGGTTCCCGGCAAGGCTCCAAATCCCACCAGCGCCAGTTGCGCCCACACGATGAATGCCACCAGCAACAACCCGCGCCGCCCACCTGCTGCCTCGGAGCAGACCTTCACGCCGATGTACTTCGACAAGGTGTAGCCTAAAATCTGCGCCAACACGAACGAGGTCTTGAGCGCGATCCCGGTGCTCCCGAGCTCCCCCGCGTAGATCCCCGCGACGAAGGGTTTGCGAAAGGCATACATCGCGAAATACGCGGTGAACGAGGCCAGCGCCGCCCACACGGCGATTCCCCACTGGCTCCGGGTGCCAGGGTGAAAACGGGGATTGGGATCGTGGCTCATGCGGCTGGTTTCGGTGTCAGCAGGCTAGGTGTCCGGGGTGGCGTGCCAAGGAATGTTTGGCAACGATTGTTCCGCCACATCTTAACATTCCACCCGGGCCGGCCATGATTCCGGCAGCGAAACCAGCTCGCGCTTCCGGTTTTTGAAACGCACCGTCGTCGTGTAGCCGACCGCGCGGACCAATTTCAATGCCTGGTCGAAATCCGCCCCCACCTCTTCAGGTGCGTGCGCGTCCGAGTTGATCACGATCGGCACGCCGCCGGAAAACGCCATCTCCAGCATCTCGCGCGCCGGATAGATCTCACGCACGTCCTTGCGCAGACCGGCGGTGCTCACCTCCATCACCCCTCCGGTATCCACCAGCGCCTGAATCACCGGTTCGAAGTAGCGCCTCAGGTCCCCCGAGGGTCTCAGTCCGAAGCGTTTCGCCAAATCCGGATGGGCATGGATATCGAACATCCGCGAGCGCACACAACGTGCATACAAGCGCCAGTATGCGTCCCACATCGCCTCCACCTCCGCAGCCGTTTGCCAGCGGGAGAGGTGTTTTGGGTCATCCACCGCACAGCCCTCGGAAATGTAGTGAACGCTCCCTATCAGATAATCCCATTGCGCCATGCCGGCGGTTTCATGAATCCAGGACTCGCCGCCCTCCAGATAATCGCATTCGAGGCCTAACCGGACTGGAAACTCCGGGAATTCCGCACGCGCGGCCGCCACCGACTCCAGATACTCGGGAAAGTCTTCAAGCGCCATCCGCCAGTCGTCGAAACGCTCCGGCATCGGATTGTGGTCCGAGAATCCGATCTCGGCCAATCCGGCGGCAATGGCGGACTTTGTGTATTCCGCCGGGGTTCCTTCGGCGTGAAGACAGAGGGGCGTGTGGGTATGATAGTCGGTGAGCAATTCGCCTCAAAAAGAACGAATGATTCAATTGATCAAGCACGATTTCCGGCAAAATTCAGACACACCGCAAAATGGGCAAAATGCCAATATTTCTGGGCGTCTGGCAATTGCCACCTTTGATTGCATAACCTAACTTTGCGCCCGCCACCCATGATCATCAAAAGCACCGAATGGAAAACTGCTGCTGCGGCCATATCGCTGTTGTTCGCCGCAGGAAATCTTCAAGCCGCCCAATTGGTGGGTCTATGGGAATTTGATGACGCGCTGAATCTCGGCAATGCGACCGTTGGGAGTGATCTTACGGTGGTGGGAACCGCCCCGGCATGGTCCGCATCGATGGCGGATTCCACAGCGGCTTCCTTGACCGGGGCGATCACCACCGTCCAAGGCGCGGGCAACCGGTTGTTGGCCACTCACGGCATCGGGGCCAACGGTGGGGGCGCCAAGACCAGCGAATACACCTTGGTGTTCGATGTGAAGCGCCCCACGGGAAATCTCTGGCGCTCCTTCTATCAAGCCGACATTGGCAATACCACCGACGCGGAATACTTCACCCGCGGTGGCAGTGGAGTGATCAATAGCCTCGGGCGCGCCACGGTCGGCTATTCCACAACCGCCATGCCGGAAAACACCTGGCAGCGTCTGGTCATCAGCGTGGATCTCGGAAGTTCTTTCAAGGCCTACGTCAACGGAACCTTGTTTCACACCCACACCGCACCAGCGGTGGACAATGTGGACTACTCGCTGGACGTTTCTCAAATCCTGTTTTTTGCGGACAACAATGGCGAGAATCTGCCCTTGCAGGTCGGAGCTGTGGCGATTTTCAATGCCGCCCTCGACGCCACCCAAGTCGCGAGCTTGGGTTCCGCAGGCTCGCCCATCGGACTGACCAACGCCGCACCCACTTTCACTGAAGGCGCTTCCCGCACCCAATCCGCCATCAAAAACGGTCCCGCAGCCGATCTCGTCTTCAACCTGACGGATCCGGAAAACGATGGGATTGCATGGACAATCTCCGCTTCTCCTGTTCATGGTTCGGCGACCATCGCCTCAAGCACGAAGACGGCATGCACGGTGTCCTACACGCCAACGACCGGCTACACGGGCCCTGATTCCTACACACTTCGGGCGAGTGACGGCACCAATCAGATCACTTCACAAGTCGGCGTTTATGTCGCGGATCCCACCGCGCCTCCCTATCCGAATCCGGTCGGCTGGTGGCAGTTTGATTCCGATATCGATCCCACTCTCGCCACCCTCGGCAACGACCTCGCCTCGTCCGGCAGCGGATTCACTTTCGTCCCCGGCACCGGAGGGGGCGACGGTGCGATGCAGGTGGAACCCGGCAGTCACTACATCGTCGATCACGAGATCCCCGCCGGCACCGGCGGCGGCACCCTCGTCAATCAATACAGCATTCTCTTCGACGTGTTGATTCCCGGCAGCGGGTGGCATGCGCTCTATCAGACCGACCCTGCGAACGGCAACGACGCGGAAGCCTTCTTTGACAACCGCAACCGCATCGGTCTGGCCGGTCTCGGTGGATATTCCACCAACACGGCCACCAACAACGCCTGGTATCGGGTCGTCATGACCGTCACCAATGGCAGCGACCGCAGTCTCTATGTCAATGGCAACCTCTGGTACAACGGCAATGCCGGAGTCCTCGATGACCGCCACGCCCTGGCAGCCACATTTCTGGCTCTCGCTGACGAAAACGGCGAGGACGGCACCCTGCGGATTTCCAACCTCGCCGTCTGGTCCTCCGCGCTCACCGCATCCCAGATCCTTGCCCTGAACGGCCCCGAGGCCTTCATCGTGGATGCCCCAGCGCCCATTCCCAATCACCCTCCCGTCATCACCGAAGGCACCACCAGCTCCGTGAACACCGGCATGGCGGTCGCTACTCCGCTGACCTTCCACGTGACTGACGCCGACAGCGACCCGATCGTCTGGGCGATCTCGTCCGGCCCCGCCAATGGCAATGCGGTCATCACCGCGAGCAACAACACGCAGTGTTCTGTCACCTACACCTCGACTAACAACTTCACCGGTACCGTCTCCTACACGCTGAGCGCAGCCGACGGAAAAGCCAGCGATTCGATCGTGGTCACGCTGAATGTACAAAACAGCCCTCCGCTCATCGTGGAAGGGGAGTTCTATCAACTCAGCGCCACCAAAAACGGCGGCGCGCGCAGCGCCACCTTCAACGCCAGCGACGCCAATGCCAACAACCTCACCTGGTCGATCTCCACAGCCGCATCCAACGGCGCCGCCGTCATCACCAGCAGCACCTCAGCCACCTGCGAAGTCAGTTATACCCCGGCCTCTAACTACACCGGCCCGGATTCCTTGATACTGCAAGTCAGCGACGGGCTCGCCACGGATTCCATTCTCGTCACCGTGACCGTCAGCGATCCCACCGCCGATCCCGTTCTCACCATCGTTTCTCCATTCGGCACGCCCACTCCGGCGGTCGGGCCCCATTCAGCGGTCTCCGGAACCTCGTTTTCCCCCTCCGTCACTGATGAGATCGGCACGGACACCCGCCACACCTGCATCGGCTGGACCATGAGTGGCGACGGTCCGAATTCCGGCAGTGGCAATTCGTTTTCGATGACCCTCACCCGCGACTCCACCCTGACCTGGAACTGGCTCACCGAGCACCGCGTGGTCACCGCCACCCGCGGAAATGGCAGCATCGACACACCCACCGGTTGGCATCCCGCAGACCTGCCGCTGCAAATCACCGCCACTCCCGCCACTGGCTATCATTTCTCAGGATGGACCGGCGACATCAGCGGCTGCACCGTGGGTGGGAAAAACATCGTCATCCCGATGAACGGCCCGCGCGCCACCATCACCGCGAATTTCACAGCGAATGAAAACTTCACCATCGTCGCCCTGCCGGACACTCAGAACTACACCAGCATCACCTCCCCAACAGATACCTTCACCCGGCAAACCCAGTGGGTGCTCGATAACAAGAGCACGATGAACATCAAGTTCCTCACCCACCTCGGCGACATCGTCAACTCACCCACCAACACCTCGCAGTGGACCCGCGCCACCAACGCGATGAACCTGCTCAACGCGCAACTCGCTTACGGAACCTGCCCGGGCAACCACGATCTCGGCAGCCGCGACAATCCCGGCAGCACCACCCCGTCCGATTATCTGGCCCGCTTCGGACCCAATCCCACTCACGCCTCGTCCACCGGCCGCTGGGTCGATCCCGCCGACAGCCAGACCTATGACTGGTATCGCGGTACTTCGCCACGTGGCTACAGCTCCTATCAGATCGTGCCGATCAACGGCCGGAACTTCATGTTCCTGCATCTCGATCACGACTGCCCGGACGAAGACATGGCATGGGCGGCCTCCGTGCTCAGCGCGCACCCGCAGACGCTGACGATGATCACCACCCATAACTATCTCGCGGAAACCGGCGGCACCGGCTTCTTTGGCACCGGCACCGGCGAGCGCGGCTACACCGCGCAACCCAACGTCAGCTGGGGACCTGACCGCAACAAGCCGGAGGAAATTTTCAACGCGCTCGTCAAGCCGTTCAACCAGGTTTACATGGTCATCTGCGGCCACATGTTCGCGATCTATAATCTGGAGAAAACCAACAACGCGGGCAATACGGTGCACGAGGTCCTCTGCGACTATCAGTCCCTGCCCAACGGCGGCAACGGTTTCCTCCGCATCATGGAATTCCGCCCGGCGGAAAACAAAATCTATAACTCCTCCTTCTCCCCCACACTCGGCCGCTATATCAATCCCACCCTGCCTGCCGACCGTCAGGGCATGCTCGACCTCCACAATCCTAACGGCGGCGAATTCGTGCTGGATACCGATTTCGACACCCGTTTCGACAGCACCCTCACAATCGCCTCCGCCCATAGCTCCGTCAGTCCGGCGGTTGGAAACCATGACATCACGGCAGGCACCGCGTTCGTCGTCAGCGCCACCGATCAGACCATCGGCCAAACCCGCTACAAACCGATCGGCTGGACGCTCAGCGGCGCGCAAAACACTTCGGGCAGCGGCAGTTCCGCCGTCCTCACGCAGGCTGGTGACAGCACGCTCACTTGGACATGGGCTACGGAATACTATCTGCAAACCGCGACCACCGGCGACGGCATCGTGAGCATCGGTAGCGGTTGGCAGACCTCTGGTGGGAACGTCACCGTTGTCGCCCAACCCGATCCCGGAGCCTCCTTTTCCACGTGGAGCGGCGACATTGTGGGGTGCTCGGTCAACGGAGCCAGCATCACGGTTCCCATGGGCCGGCCCCGCGGACCGATCACCGCCCAGTTCTCCTCCTCGGTCCCGAGCTATCTGGTCGAGGTGATTTCGGCGTATGCCAGCACCACCCCCGCGCCCGCCACCTATTCCTATGAGGAAAACAGCAACATCACCTTCAGCGCCGCCGATCTAGCAGAAGGTGCCACCCGCCGCGTTTGCACCGGCTACTCCGTCACGGGTACCATGACCGCCAGCGGCACCACCAACACAGTCACGCTCCCGATCACCGGCAACCTCACCCTGACCTGGCTTTGGAAAACCCAGCATCAAGTCGTCGCCGCCGCCAGTGGTCCTGGTGCGGTTAGTCCAAGCGCATCATGGATCGACGACGGCTCGCCACTCGTTCTAACCGGCACCCCGGGCAGCGGCGCAAACGTTGTCTCGTGGACCGGCGACACCTCCGGCGGCACGGCCAACGGCGCCAGCTTCTCGATTCCCGCCGTGGATCGCCCGATGGGGCCGATCACCGCCAATTTCGCGCTCGGAATGCACACGCTGACCGTTGTTTCCAGCGAGGGTAGCGTCACCCCGGCCGTCGGCCCGCTCGTCCTTCCTCACGGCAGCGTGGTGGAGTTCCAAGCCCTACCCAAGGTGACCGGCCTCACCCGTGCGGTTCCCACCGGATGGGTTCTCACCGGCGACAACCCGGCCAGCGGCACCACGACCTCCGGTTCCTTCGTTCTTAATTCCGATGCCTCGCTGACCTGGTCCTGGAGCCCTGAAGTTTATCTGGCCATCAGTTCCGGGTTTGAAGGCAAGGTCACGCCATTTGCTTCCGAAGGCTGGAAGCCACTCAACGCGCAAGTTACTCTAACCGCATCCCCCGCTGCGGGTTATCAATTCGTGCAATGGAATGGTGATGTCCCCGCAGGCTCCACGCTGCCCGCCATCACCCTCACCATGGACCAGCCGCGTCAGGTCACGGCGGATGCCAGCCCGGCCGCGACCGCTTCCGGAACTCCACACTGGTGGTTGGACAGCCATGCCACCGTCATCGGCGGCGACTACGAGGCCGCCGACCTCGCCGATGCCGATGGCGACGGCCAGAGCGCGGGTGCAGAATTCGCCGCAGGCACCGATGACCGGGACGCATCGCGCCGGTTCCAGGTCACGCTCATGAGTCCCCTCGTCGGGCCAAACCTCCAACTCACCTGGCAATCCGACTTCCAGCGCGACTACTATATCCGCAGTAGCGCGAACCTCGCCACCACTTTCACCGAACTCTCCGGCCCCATCGCCGGTGAATGGCCGAGCACCAGCACCACGGTCCCCACCATCGGCAGTCGCCATTTCTATCGCATCGAATCACGCCTGCCCGTCGGCAGCGCCTTGGATGCGGACTCGATCGCGCTTACTCCGAAACCGGCACCCGGCAGCATGTTGCGCGCAATGAGCCGCATTCCCGACGGATGGTTCACGCAGGGTGACAATGGCGGAGTCCAGGATACCAAGCCCAGCCACCCCGCATGGGTCCCTGGATTTGAAATCGACCGCTACGAGGTCACCCGCGCCGATTGGGAAAACGTCGTCACCTGGGCCTCGACTCATGGCTATGACATCCCCCTCGCGCTGCAATACACCACCACCGCTGACGAGCCCGCAGTCGCCATGTCCTGGTACCATGCCGTGAAGTGGTGCAATGCCCGTTCCGAAATGGAAGGTCGCATTCCGGTCTATCATGCCGACACCGCCGGTCTAACGGTTTACCGCAGCGGCCAGATCGATCTCACCAATGCCCATGTCAACTGGAGCGGCAACGGCTACCGCCTGCCCACCGAATCCGAGTGGGAGCGCGCCTCCCGTGGCGGCATCGAAAACCAGCCATACCCATGGGGTGCTGCCAACGCGGACTTCCGTGCGAACCACTGGAACTATGAGTTATACCTCGGAGTCGCGCCATCGCAGGATTTTCCCTATCTGCTACCCGTCGGTTCCTTCGATGGAACCCAGCTGGGTGAAGCCTTCGACACGGCAAACCCCTACGGCCTCTATGACATGGTGGGCAACGCTTGGGAATGGACCTGGGACAGGATGAATACTTACAGCGCCGATCCAAAAATCAACCCGCGTGGTCCCGATGCCGGAGCCTTCCGCGTCCAACGCGGCGGATCGTGGTGGAACTACATCGACCAGTCCACCAACTTCCAACGCCTCGCCTTCCCGCCCAACGGCACCGACGACTATGGCATGAATGGCTTCCGCTGCGTGCGCGGACTGCATCCTAACGAATAGGCCGCGAGGTTCACCACAACACCCGCAGCCCATACTCTGGCGCGGACCAATGGGAATCATTGGTGACGGCAGTCAGTTTTCCCGACCGGCATTGGCTGATCAGCAGGCGGTCGAACGGATCGCCAGGGCCGCGCTCTCGGAAAGCTCCGCGTCATCGCGCAAAAACCAAAGCAGGGCGCAAGTATCCAGCAGCAAATTCATTGGTAGTCGGCGAAGTCGGCCAGTGGTTCATTGAAATCTGGCGGAACCGGTCCGAATGCATTTTTCATCATCCCTCGCTTGCGTTGATGAACCACAGGCGAGCACGGGCGCAGCTCGGCCATGCGCTGGCCATTGCGCGTGATCACGAAAACTTCGCCCGCCGCAGCTTCCCGTAGGATTTCGGAAAACTTCGACTTCGCGTCATAGGCGGCAATCAGTTTCATACCGAAAACCTAAATCGACTGGTCAGACCGGTCAAAAAAATTCATCACTGATTTCGCCCGCCCTTTACCTGGTGAGTTCCACTTCTACGGAACACAGGCGAACCCGATCTACCAGAACATCGTCAACGTTTGATCGATGAACAGGTAGGCGGCGGTAATGCCCAGCGCATACGCCGGTGCCTTCGCCCACCGCTCGGGAAGACGAAACGAGAGCTTGCCGGCCACCGCCACCGCCGCGAACCAAAGCGCGACCACGCCCAACTGGCCGATTTCCACCCCGAGATTGAAGAAGAGCAGCGCTTGCGGGAGTTCCTGGCGCGGTAAGCCCAGTGAGGAAAGCGCCCAAGCGAATCCCAGCCCGTGGATCAATCCGAATGCGAACGCGATCAGCCACGGCTTGCGGGCGGTCAACCCGGGTCGCCCCTGCTTGAAATGCACAATCTCCACCGCCAGCACAATGATGCTCAGCGCCACCAGCGCGTCCACCAGATCAAGATCCACCCGCACCACGCCGAAGGCGCCGAGCGCCAATGTCAGGCTGTGTGCCAGCGTGAACGCGGTGATCGTGGCCAGCGTCATGCGCCATCCACGGATCAACAGCAACAACCCGGCGACGAACATCAGGTGATCCCAGCCGGATAGAATGTGCTCCACACCTAACCGCGTGTAGTGTTTCGCGGCCTCACCCACGCTGCCGGTCCCGGCCCGCAAATCGCCGATGCGGATCACCACCCCCTCCTTCGTAAGCGGAAACAGATGCCGCGCCGTTTCGCCGCTGCGCCAGAACGCCTGCACCATCACCCCATTCACGCGCCACGGCAGGGTGATCCGATCCTCGCTGGAGAGCGGTGTCCCATCCGTCGCGAAAACCAGGCGCACCAGACCACCCGGCAGTTCCGGCTCCTGTTCCCACGTCAGTTGCGGTGACAGAAGTGGTGGGGCCGCGCTCTCCGGGCTTCCCGGCTGCGCGATGTATTCGAGCTGATAGCGGTTGTCGCCGAGTTCCTCGAAACGCAGCGTCATCAGCCCGATGTCATGCGCCGCAGCGGGCAGCATGCCAAACAGCCAAACCACCCACCAGATCATGGGCAAGGTTCTCATGGCTCGGATGGAAGAATGATGCGGTAGTCGCGCGCCAACTCGGTGACTTTGTCCGTCACCGCCGCCTTTTTGCGATCACTCGTCCAGCGACTCACCAGCGCGGATCGCACCTGGCTCATCGGCATTTCCCGGGACGGTGTGTATTCCAGCACTTTGACGAAATGCACTCCGAGAGCCGACTTGAACGGTCCGTTCCACTCACCCGGTTTGCACTTGGAAACCGCCGCCGCGAAATCCTTGCCGAACATCTTCTCAATCTGCGGCAGCCAGGTTTTGGGCATCGGATTCGGCAATCGCATCGCCTCAGGCGACACCGCCTTGCCCCCGCCACGCAGCGCCTCCAACTCGCCATCGGGGATCTCCGCCGCCGTGGTGAATGACGCGTGTTCGAAACGGATCTCCGCTGGAAAATGAAACGCCTCGGGTTCGGTTTGGCGCATTTTTTCCAGTTCGGCGTCCGAGGGATCGGGTACCACCGGTTCCATGATTTCCCGCTGGACGAGAAGCATCAAGCGCCGCACCCGTGGATCTTCCACCATTCCCTGTTTCTTCGCCTCACGGTAGAGAATTTCGCTCTCCACATAGTCACGGATCAGCTCCTTCCGTTCCGCCGGATCCGGCGGGTGTCCGGATTTCACTTCGAAATCCCTCGCCAGCGTTTCCGCCCATTCCGGTGTCACCTCGATCACCGGCCTGGAAATGCCGACATAGAGTCGGTGCGCCGCCACCAGCAGACCGCCGGCGATCAAAAACTGCATCAAGGGCTCACGCATGATCGAACTCAGCCTGATTTTCCAAAAACCCATGCCCAAGACTGGAACCACATGACCACAGCGTCGAGCTTCGTCCATTGGCAAATCACCCAAAATCATTGGCCGGATCGCAATAGCTTAGCACCTGATAAATTTTCTCGATAAACCGCCACGAAGCGTGCTGTATTCGCCCTTCAGATGAATTTGAAGTTCGCCCTCGGCATTGCCACTCTTGTCGCTGCCTTTCCAGCGCCCGCAGCGGAAACCAAGCCCAACAGCGTGTTTTCCCAAGTGGACGACATGGGTTGGCAGGAATCCTCCGAAATCGCCCACTACGTCGGCGCCAAACCCGAAGGCCCGTTCCGTTTTCACGACGTCGCGCTGCGCGGCACCGGCACAGATACCTGGGACAAATACGCGCCGCACAATCCCGAGGTCCGGAAATTCGGCGACATCTACGTCCTGACCTACATCGCTAACAGCGACTTCCGCCAACCGCCCCATCCGGCGAACCAGCGCATCGGCATGGCCGTTTCGAAATCCCCTGACGGTCCTTGGCGCAAGGTCGGTAAGGATGGGTTGATCCTCGGGCCCTCCACCGATCCCAAACACTGGACCTACGGCAGCCAGATCGTGAACCCCACTCTGATAGAAGTTAGTGGGAAATATCATCTCTATTTCAAGGAATACGATCCGGACAACGTGAAGAAGATCTACGGCGGCGATCCGAAGATCGAACGTCCGAAGCTACTGATGGAAGGTGGACAACCCGCATGGCTGTATGGCCCCTCGGGATGGAACGTCACCGGCGGACAACGCACCGTCGTTCATGCCTTGCGCATCCATCTGGAGGCGGATGCCAGCCCTCTCCCGACACCATGATGAAGAACCACACCACCCGCCTGCTGCCCGCCGAAATAAGCAAGCGACGGAAAACAACCGGAGATTTGTCATGAATCCAACACGCAGAGACCTGATCAAGACCACTGGACTCCTCATTGCGGGATCCGCCATGACGGGAACCGGCCTCGCCGAAGTCGCCGAAGCGCCGGTTCCCCTTCCCTTGACGCTCCTTCCCTACCTTCAAAACCCCGCACCCGATGCCATGTCGGTGTGTTTCCTCGCCCGCGAGGCAACGGACGTCACCGTGCTATGGGCCACTGAAGACGGGAAGTCACTGCGCAAGGCCACCGCCGTGCCGCAGCAAATCCCAAAAACACCTTGGACCCGCTGGAAGGTCCGTCTTTCCGGACTCAAGCCCGGAACAAAATACAACTATCAGGTACGCTACTCGGATGGCGGTGAGGAACAAAAGTCAGAGAAATACCGATTCACCACTCTTGATCCCAAGGCCACCGAAACCAAAGTCGCCGTTTTCAACGACATCCACGACCGCCGCGAGACGATCTCCGCAGTGATGGAACAGGTGAAGCCGGAGGACTTCGATTTCACCATTTTCAACGGCGACATGATCAACGACCCGAGCGCGGCAGACGGTGCGCGCAAGGTGTTCGAATTATGGAATTTTTACGTCGGCCTGCTGGAAGGTCATAGCAAACCGATCCTCTTCATCCGGGGAAACCACGAGGTGCGTGGAAGTTTCAAGGAAAACCTCCGCTTCATCTTCGACCTCCCCGCGCTCACCCCCGAGCAGAAACCCGAAGACCAGCAATGGCAATACGAGTTCACTGCGGGGCCGGTGCATTTCATCACCATGGACACTGGCGAGGATGATGGGCCGGAAACGGCGGAGGACAGTTACAAGCGGCCGAAGTTCTGGCGCGCTTATCGAAAATCTCAGGCTGAATGGTTGGGAAATCTCGTCAAATCCAAATCCGGCCACGACCAGCCATGGCGGATCTTCGTCAGCCACATCCCGCTGCACAACCCGGCCAGCTGGTATTCAATTGCGTCACGCGACGATTGGAATCCGCATCTAACCCAATGCGGCGTCTCGCTGATGCTCGCCGGCCACGATCATTCCTGGAAGTTCCTACCGGCCGGAGAGACGTTCAAAATCAGGGGCAAGGCGGACTTGGAAGATACTCCTGCGGTTCCGGTTCTCATCGGCGGAGGGCCCGCGATGAATCAGGGCACCGTGATTCTCGTCCATGCGGACTCCACCCAACTGACAACGCGGATGTTCCATACCAGCGGCAAATTGTTAAACTCGTTTTCCACGAAGAAGAAGCTCAACGCCTGAAACCACAGCGAATGGCTCGCAGCCAGCGCGGCCGCTCCATGCCGGAACTTTTCCGCTGCACCCGCCACCGCCCCAGAAACACTTCTCCAGCCACGCAATTTTGTTGATGAAACCATCCATGATGCTCACCTTGGCCGCGCGCCATGATTTATGGAAAAGTGGCAGGAGCGTCTCGCTCCGGTCCGTTGTCCGGGCGTCTCGCCCGGATCTGACAGGGCAACCGCATGTCCTGCGGCGCCCTGCCGTTCATCATGGAGCGCTTGTCACGACAAGGCGTGCGAAGATTTTGCCCGAGCCGGTGGGCAGGGTGTAGGTGATGGTGGTGCCGTTATTGACATCCGGCAGGACGTAGGAAACGGGAGTCCATGGATCG
>JBIPND010000013.1:0-15332 GCA_044374015.1 Luteolibacter sp.
CTTCGATCACGCGGCGCTGCATCGGAATGCGGAACTGCTCGACGAGGATGATCTCGTTTTCCGGGGTGATGGCGAGGATGCCGACGCAGTTTTCCGATTGCGGGCGGCGGACAAAGTCCCAGCGGCCGATGCGGTAGAGGGCGAGCCAGCGGGTTTCGAAAAGTTTTTCGGGAGTGGGCATGGGCGGAATTTCGGGGCAAGAAACGTTGGCGTGCGGGCGTAAACCGGACTACTGCTCCCGCCTGCTGATGTCCCGCTACGATTTCCAAATTCCCGTCACTTTCAAGCACCGTATTGTTTTCACCCGCGATGCCTTTTCATCAGAAAACTCCGAACTGGCGGAAATCCTGAGCGAGGGCGGTGGCCGCCGGGCGGTCGTTTTCCTCGAGGAAATGGTCGCCGCCGCGTGGCCGGACTTGGTGGATCAGATCCAGACTTACTTTTCGACGCTGGACCTTGAATTCCGCGGCACCTCGATTTTCACCGGCGGCGAAGTTTCAAAAGCGGACGACCACCTGGTGCGGGAAATCTGGGCGGCGATCGATGCGGTGCATCTGGACCGGCATTCCTACGCCATCGTGATCGGCGGCGGGGCGTTTCTCGATGCGGTCGGCTATGCGGCGGCGACCGCCCACCGCGGCGTGCGCTTGATCCGTTTTCCGACGACCACCCTTTCCCAAGACGACAGCGGCGTGGGCGTGAAATGCGCGATCAACGCCTTTGGCAAAAAGAACTGGGTCGGTGCCTTCGCGGTGCCCTTCGCGGTGATCAATGATTTCAATTTCCTCCACACCCAGGATGATCAAACCCGCCGGGCGGGCTTGGTGGAGGCGCTCAAAGTGGCGCTGGTGAAGGACCGGGGGTTTTTCGACTGGATCGAGGAAAACCTGACCGCGCTGGCGGCCTTGGAGCCGGAAGTGCTCGAAGCCTGCGTGGAACAATCCGCCCTGCTGCACGCCCGCCACATTTCCAACGGCGGCGATCCGTTCGAGACCGGCTCCAGCCGACCGCTGGATTTCGGCCACTGGGCGGCGCACAAACTGGAGGCGATGACCTCCTATCAGTTGTTTCACGCCCCGGCGGTCGCGGTCGGGCTGGCCTTGGACACGCTCTATTCCGCGAGGTCCGGGCTGATGAAATTTTCCCTCGCCGAACAGATCCTGCGGGTGCTCGACGCGCTCCAACTCAGCATCTATCACCCGGCGCTCGATTGGCTCGACGACAGCGGCCGGCGCAGGGTGCTCGACGGTATCGACGAATTCCGCGAGCACCTTGGCGGCGAATTGACCGTGCTTTTATTGAGTGATCTGGGCGTCGGCGTCGATGTCCATCAGTTCGATGAGGTCCTGCTCGGCGAGTGCATCAACGAGCTCCGGACGCGCTGGGAAAGCCGCGGCTGACGGCTTTCATCGCGCTTGCATTCTCCCGGAAATCCCGCGTATTTTCCCGACATGCGCCTGCGCCCCCTAACCCGCCTCCTGATTTTTTCAGCATTCACCCTGTCTCTCAACGCCGCGGTCTCGCTGCCCTCGGACAGCTCGGCCTCGTTGCCCGCCGAAGTCGAAGGCCCGGCCAAAGAAGCGATGGACGCCTTCCAGGCCGGCCGCCACGCCAAGGGCGTCGAACTGGCCAAACCGCTCGCCGAACAAGGAAATGCCGAAGCGCTCTACCTCATGGGATTTGCCCACGAGTCCGGCCAGGGTGCCGAGGCGGACAAGGAAAAAGCCCTCGATTTCTATCGAAAAGCCGCCGCCGCCAAGCACAAGGATGCCGTTTACCGCCTCTCGTTCATCCTGCTCGCCTCGGACAAGGAAGAGGAACGCGATCAAGCCCGCCTCGCCCTCGAAACCGCCGCCAAGGACGATCCATCGGTGGCCGCCCGCATCCTCGGCGAGGCCTATCTCCGCGGCCGCCTCACCCCCGCCGCCGATCCCGACAAGGCGGTCTTCTGGTGGAAACGCGCCGCCGATGCCGGGGACATCCCGTCGTTGCTGCTCATCGCCCGCTTTTACGAAGGCCAGTTTGGTTTCCCGGAATTGAAGGACACCAAGGAAGCGCTCGCCAACTACGCCAAAGCCGCCGGCCTCGGCAACCCCGGAGCGATGGCCGCCCTCGGCTCGCGCCTGCTCAGCGGCGAGGAAAAAACCCGCGATGAGAAAAAAGGCCGCGAGTGGCTCAAAAAAGCCATCGAAGCCAAGGAATACTCCGCCTACCTCGCCCTCGGCGACTACGAGGAAAACGTCAAAAAGGACCTCAAAGCCGCCCTCGCCGAATACGAACGCGGCAAGGACGTCGATCAAATCGACTGCATTCTCCGCACCGCCGATTTTTACATCGAAGGCAAGGGCGTCGAAAAGGACGTCACCCGCGGCCTCGCGCTGCTCGATAAAGCCGCCGAAGCCGGCAACCCGATCGCCAGCTTCCGCCTCGCGGTGCAAGCGCTCTCCGGTGAACAACCCGACCTGCTGGTCGGCTACGGCCACCTGCTCAAAGCCGCCACCGGCAACCTCGTCGAAGCCCAGAACGAGCTCGGCCTGCTTTATCTCTCCGGCAAGCTCGCCGCCGCCGATGCCGCTGCCGGTGTCGCCTGGCTCACCCGCGCCGCCCAAGGCGGATTCGCCCAAGCCCAGAACAATCTCGCCACCCTGTATGAACGCGGTGCCGCAGGCGTCACCCCGAGCCTTGAAAATGCCGGTCAGCTTTACTCGCTCGCCGCCAACCAAGGTCACGGTCCCGCCACCCTCGCGCTCGCCCGCCTGATCAACGAAGGCACCGGCACCAAGCCCGACCCGATCAAGGCCTGGGCGCTCGCCACCCTCGCCGCCGAACGCGGCACCGAAGACGGCAAAAAACTCGCCGACGAGATCGCCGCCAAGTTCGACGACCAACAACGTCTCGCCGCCCAAAAGGAACTTAGCGACATCAAGTCCGGCAAAACCGAAGACCAGCCTGCCGACCAGCCTGCCGACAAGGCCCCGGCACCCAAGGCGACCGCTCCCAAGAAATAATCATTCCCAGTAATTTCAAAAACCCGCCCCGGATGGCCGCGCAAACTTTTTTCTGTAAAATCTTCTGATCGAGATCTGGAAAGCTGGAGGAGTTTTGTTAGTTCGGTGGTTTTTTGGTTTCGGGCTGGAGATCGCTTTTGCCGGTTTCCCATTCCTCGGAGATCTCGATGACGACGCCGGTCACCAGGCGCAGCAGCGAGGACTCGTTGGGGAATAAACCAACCACGCGCGTGCGGCGCTTGATCTGCGAGTTGAGCGTCTCGCACCTGTTGGCCTGCTGGCTGTTGGTGCTTCTGCCGCGCGGAAAGCGTGTGGCAGCGTGAGAAGACGGGGCCTGATTGTCCCGTCTTCGGTTGGGGACGAAGAGGAGAGGACAGCAAGGTCCCTTGCTCCTTATTTCAGCGAATGCAGATAGCTGAACAAATCAGCGACTTGTTTTTCGCCGAAGCCGTCGATTAGGCCTTCGGGCATGAGCGAGCGGCGCGAGATCTCGTGGCTGAGAATCCGGGCGCGCGGGATGGCGCGTTCGTCGGCTCCGATTTGGCGGATGGTGAGGGCTTTGGGCGTCTCACTAACAAGGAATCCGCTCAGCACGCCGCCGTCTTTGAGTTTGAGATCGTGGCGGTAGTAGCCGCTCTCGAGCTGGGCGTTGGGCGTTAGAATGTTCCGCAACAGGGCCTCGGTGCCCATCGCGCCCGCGCCGCTGAGGTCGGGACCGATCGCGATGCCTTCGCCCTTCACTTGGTGGCAAATGAGGCAGGCGGCCTGGGCGAGTTGTTTGCCGATGGCGGGGTCTCCGGGTTGATCGGCAAACCTGCGGAACCTGGCGAATTTCTGCTCCAGCGTGGAGGCCTGCGCCGGGGTCATGAGTTCCGGAAAATCGCGGGTGAGGGCGATCTTCGCGCCGCCCTTCAGCGCGCCTCCGGGATGGGTTCCGTCGTTTCTAACCACCAGTCCCGGCGGTCGCTCGGCGGCGGTGAAGCGGGTGCGGTGATCGCGGCGGATTTCGGACTCGGCGCGGGCGATGTTCCAAATACGGAACTCATCGTAGCTCGCCGCACCGCCGCCTGCGGCGTGGCTTTCGCCGAGATTCAGGCCGTCGAGAGTTCCTGTGAAATTTCCGCCCTTGGCATCGGGCTCGCCGTCGAGGAACAGGGCGAGGTTTCCGGTGGCGTCGCGGGTGACCGCGCAGTGGGTCCACTGGCCGGCGGTGAGAGGGCGGCTGGCGGTGATCTGGTCGCGCTTGGCGGCGTGCAGCCGGAGTTTTCCGCCGAAGAAGTTCAGGTCGTGCGCACCTTTGCGGCCGAAGAGGCTGTCGTTGTTGTCGATCTTGTTTTCAAGCCGGACCCAGCCTTCGATGGTGAACGGGCCGGCGAGCGTGAGATTTGTCAGGACACCGCCGTCCGCGTTGCCGCCGAGTTGGATGACCGGCCGCAACAGGCCTTCGCTTTGGCTGAGGAGCGTGGTCACCGCCGGGTGGTTGATGCCGAGCACCGCCACCACTTTTTCCACCGCGGCGCCATCGAAGCCAGGGAATTTCCCGCCGGCCATCGCGCGGGCGAAGGCGTCCGCTTTGGGTGCGCTGGATGCCATGCCATCGACGGCGAGCGAGCGCAGCGCGCCGGGGAGTTTTTCCCAGCGGCCGGCGAGCTCGGCGACGATGGTCGCATCATCGATGCTGCCGAAGCCGGTCAGTGCCTCGCGCCGCACCTTGTCGTCGGCGTGATCGAGATGCGGACGAAAATCCTGCAACTTGGCACCACCCGTTTCGCGCAGCGCGGCGAGGCCTTCCGCGAGTTCGGCGGGCGTGCGGTTGTTTGCTAACAACCATCGCGAAACTTCCGGCGCGAGGGCGGCGAGACGGAAGCGGCGGGCGAGTTGCACCGCGAGCCGTTCGCTGGAATCGCTGCGCTGGTCTTTCAACAGCGCGAGAGTGGCTTCGCCGACGATGGCGGCGAGTTTGGGATTCGCGGCGAGGCCGGCATCGAGGCGGGTCAGCGCCTGGAGCATGGCTTCGCGTTTTGAGGAATCGGCTAGAAGTTTGGAAAATCCTTCTTGCACGGCGGGCTGACCGAGCTGGCTACCTAACAATGCAAGCTCGTCGGCGGTGAGCGGGCGGGGGAGTTCCGGCAGAATGTCGAGCATGCCGATGGCGGCTTCGGTGTCCGGCAGCGAGCGCACGGCAAGCAGCCGCGCTTCTGCGGGAAGCCCGGCGGACGCCAGCATCTTGCGCGTGGCATCGGGGTGGCCAGCCATGGCCCAGCGGGCGAGATAGCGTTCGAAATCCCGGTCATAAACTTCGCGGCCTTTGCTGGAGAGCGGTTCAAGGCCGAGTCTAGCAGCGTGGGCGACCATCGCGGCGGAGGGCGCGCGGTGGTCGCGGATGGCATTGGCGATCGCCGCACGCACCCGGAAGTGGGACTCGTTTTGCAGGTGACTAACGATGGTTAGAAATTCCTTCTCCGCGAGTGAACTCTCGCCCGCGATCCGGACCGCTTCGTGCCGGAGCGTGTGTTCGGGCGCTTGCGCGAGTGCGGCGAGCACGTTGGCGGGCACGGGGCCGAGGCCTTCTAGTGCCCACAGGGCCGCGGTGCGCTTGGGCAGGGTTTGCTTCGACTCGGTGATGATGGCGGCGAGTTTTTCCGTGAGTCCGGTGGCTTTGCGATCGGCGATTTCCTGCCAGATCTGCGAGGCCAGCCGGGCGTTCGGGCCGGCCAGGCCATCTAGCAGTTGGGCGTCGCTGAGTTTTGCCACATCGACCCTTGGCTGCGGCTTTTGGCTTTCATGGCGGATTCGCCAAATGCGACCGCGGGTCTTGTCGCGATCCGGATGGGCGCGCGGCACCTCGTTGTGGGAGATGATTTTGTTATACCAATCGACGATGTAGAGGCAGCCATCCGGCCCGAAGTGCGCGGCGATGGGGCGGAACCACGGATCGTCGGAAAGCATGAAATCCTGCTCCTTTTGATAGACCGGGTGGCCCTTGTCATCGCGGGTGAGGGTGACGATCTGGATTTTTGAAGTGATCGGATTGACCACATAGAACACTTGGCGTTCGCCGAATCCCCGGGCGAAGGGCGTGGCCTCATCCTCGGCGAGAGCCAGACCGCTGAGGCCGGTGCCGCCCATCTGGGGTGTGGCGGTCGAGCGCGGCAGGACCGGCGCGTCGCTGCGCATGCGGGGGCCGAAGGGAGTCGGATAGTGGGTCCCGGGAGAAAACTCGGCGACCGGATAGCCCATGTCATTCGCCTCCTGCACGAAGGTTTCGCCGCTGCGGGAAATCACCAAACCCCAGATATTGTTAGGTCCGCCGGTTAGGTTTTCGAACTTCGAGCCATCGGGCTTGAAGCGGGCGAGCTTGCAGTGGTTGAAAGTGACCGCCTCGCTGCCATCGGCGAATTTCAAGCCACCCGGGCGGCGGACGTTGGAGGAATTAAACGCACCCTGCGCCACATAAACCCAGCCCCCGGGAGTGCGTTCGAATTGATGGGGAAACAGGTGCGAGTCCTGGATGCCGAAACCTTCCAGCACGATTTCATGCGAGTCCGCCTTGCCGTCGTTGTCGCGATCGACATAACGGCGGATTTCCGGGCCATGCTGGACGAGTGTGCCGTCGGTCATCGGCAACAAGCCGAGCGGGATCGCCAGTCCGCCGGTGAAGACGCGCGGCGTTTGTGGGCCGGTTGCGTTGGGTTCATCGAAGACGAAAACCTGGTCCTTGCCGCCGCGGGCGAAGAGCGCTTTGGCGGCACCTTCGTTTTCGTTGGCATCCACCGGGTATTCGAGGGCGGTCATCGTCCACATCCGGCCGTGGCGGTCCCAGGTGACGGTGATCGGTTTGCCGACGCCTTGTTCTTCGGAGGCGACGAGTTCGGCGGAAAATCCGGCAGGCAGGGTGAATCCGGTGCGCTGTTGCTCCGGGGTGCGGGCGCCGTCCATGTTGGGTTTTTTCCAAACCGGCGCGCCGGGTGTTGGCGGCAGTGGTTCGATCATCACCTCCTTCATCTGCACCAGAAACCGGCCGCCGCCGTGAGCCTGGAGTCCGAGGATGCCGTCGCGCGGAATGGTGGCGTCGGGCTCGGTGAAATCGTGGGCGAGTTCGCCATTGATCCAAGTGCGGATGCGCGGGCCTTCGCAGAGGATGCGGTAGTCGTTCCAATCCCAATCCTTGACGGCTTTGGCGAGGGCGGCCGGATCGATCGGTTTGGCGATCGCTTTGTTTCTACGGGATTCATCGTAGATATCGCCCCAGTAACCGATGCCGGCGTCCACCTGATAGCCGGTCATTTCATGGCTGCCCTGCTTGCGCTGGCTGCGGATCTGGAGGCCGGAGTTTTGGAAACCGGCGCCCTGGACCAAACGGATTTTGAATTTCAGGTCGAAGTTTTCATACGAGCCGGTCGAGGAAAGGAAGGTGTTGTGCGGCACCTTTTCCTCGAGTGAGCCGCCGGTGAGCATGCCGTCCTGGACGCGCCACCATTTTTCCTCGCCCTTGCGCACCTCCCAGCCTTGCAGGGATTTGCCGTCGAACAGGGCGGTCGGTGCTGCCTGAAGCGTGAGGACGGAGCAAAATAGAAGGAGCAGGATTTTCATGGAAATATGGGTCGGGTGGCTGATACGTGGAAACGCGGCGATTCGTATCCTCATTCGAATATTCACAATCCACTTTGATCAATCGGTGCTCTCGCCGCGATGCTCCGAAGGGCGCCAGCCGGTCCACTTTTTGAAGGTGTTGGAAAACGTGAAGGCACTCTCGAAACCCACCGCGCGGGCGATGACTTCCACCTTGTCATCGGAAATGGAGAGCAGGTGGCGCGCCTGTTGGATGCGCAGAAACGTGAGATGCTGCATCGGCGTGCGGCCGATTTCCTTGCGGCAGACGCGGCGCAAGTGCTCCTCGCTCATGCAGGCGATGCCGGCCAGATCCTGAAGCGTCCATGGCCGTGCCAGCTCCGCCTCGATCCGCTGCCAGAGCCGCCACAAGCGGCGGTCGCTGCGGTGGGGCTGCGCGAACCGCAACACGTAATGATGGATCAACTGGCTCCACTGGTGCATCGCGGAAAGGTTTTGCACCTCCTTGGCCTCGGCGTGCAAGCCGTCGATTGCGGCTTTCAGCGGCGTGGGATCGAACTCACCGATCACCGGCGAAATCGAGGAAACAATCGGCGCGGTGTCAGGCGATTCCCGATAACGCACCCAAGCGAATTTCCAGGGTTTTCCGGGGAGGCATTTCAGGGCGTTGCGCACGAATGGTGGCTGGATGCAGGCTTGGCCGGCCCGGATTTTTTTCCACCCTTCGTCGGCGAGGACCGTGCCTTCGCCTTCGTAGCAGGCCAGCATGAACGTTCCGCTCAAGTGGTTGCGCATGATTTCAAATGGCGGCATCGCCTGCATCAGGCCGGCGTGCGCGATTTGATGCTGTTCCAACAGCGGGCAAACCGCCGCGTGCCGCAGCCATTCACGGGTATCGTCCGGCGGAATCGGCTCCGCGGAAATCGCGACAAATCGGGTGTCGGTCCCCCAAATCTGGACGTCCGGGGAAGGGGCGGCGGCTTTTTCTCTCATCGCGTCCCGAAACAAACTCCCCCGCCGCAATGCTGTCCAGCATGCAACCTCACCGATGTGCAACGCGAATAAGTGGATGTGGTGCCTGCGGGCTGGACCCTTCCGATTCGCAGGTTATCGTTCCGCCAACTCCTTTCCCAAAATCCCACCCCACACCATGGTTAGACACTTCGGAATGTTTCAGTTCAAATCAGGCGTCACTAACTCTCAGATCGACGATTGTTTTTCGGAAATGAAGGGAATGGTCGGCAAAATTCCCGGCCTGCTCGACATGGAGCATGGCCCCTACGAGAGCGCCGAAGGCCTCAACGACGGATTCACCCACGGCTTCATCATGACCTTTGACAACGCCGCCAACCGCGACGCCTATCTGCCGCACCCCGAGCATGAGCGGGTGCGCGACATCGTGGTTCCATGCCTGGAGCGGGTGGTGGTGTTTGATTTTGCCACTTGAAATTTTCCGGCTCGTTTTTCACCAACTACCATCATGTCACCCACGCGCAGCGGTCTGTTCGGTATCGGCTTGGACACCTATTGGCCGCAGTTTCCCGGCTTGAACGGCAGGCACATGGAAATCATCGAGGTGGATGAACTTTCCGCGTTGCGCCGCGAGGTGACCGACGTCGAAATCGCCGCCCGCGTCGCCGGGATCCTGGAGGTCTTCGATGTCCAGCCCGACTGTCCGCAAGCGGAACTCGCACGCGCCGCGCGGACCTCCGTCGCCCTCGACCGCCGGGTCGAAATCCACGACCTCGGATCGCTCGCTTATTATTACATGGGCACCGGGAATCCGGAAAACGAAGAGTCCATTTCCTCCATCATCATCGGCAACTCGCTCCACGACCCCGGGCTACCGTCCGTAATCCCTTCAGGATAAAATCCTGCGGCTTGATCATTCTCCAATCCCTAAAGGCCTCGCATCAAGGCTGGCTGTTTGAAATTTCTTCGGCTAGGTTGTCAGCAAGCTATGGATTCCGAAGGAGAACGCAGGCGTTTCAGGGTTGAGCCGTTACTTGGGGGCGGGGCATTGTTGCTGCTGTTGCTCGGCTGTTTTTTCGTGCTGCGGCCATTCATGACCGCGCTGATGTGGGCGATGATCCTCGCCTACTCGCTGCATCCGCTGCAACGCACCTTCACCCGCTGGTTCCGCGGCGCGCGGACCTTGGCGGCGTGTTTGGTGACGCTCACCATGACCCTGGTGCTGGCCGGACCGATCGTGTTGATCGGTTTCAGCCTCGCCGAGGACGGCAAGGACCTCGCCGGGGCCACTCGTAAATGGTTCATGGCCGCGCCCGAACAAGCGCCGCAATGGGTCGCCCAAATGCCGCTGGTGGGCGACGAACTCGCCGGCTACTGGGCGGGCTTCGCGGCCGACCGCGACAATCTGATGGAGCAACTCGACAAGGAGGTGAAGCCGCTCCGCCCCAAGATCGTGGCGGAAAAGGGCGGGGAATTGATCGTCAGGGACGCGTCACCACCGCGCTCCGGAACGATGGATGAAATCACCGGGACCGAAGAAAAAACCCTGGCCTCCTCGCACCTCGTCGCGCTGTTGGGCCAGTTCCTTTCATGGGCGAGGAAGTGGTTGATCGCCGTGGGACTTGCGGTGGGCCAGGGAGTGACGCAGGTTTTGCTCAGTGGCTTTCTCGCGTTTTTCCTGCTCCGCGACGCCCCGGTGCTCTCGCAACGGCTCAGCGTGGCGGTCGATCGGCTCGCCGGCGGCCGCGGCCAGCATTTGATCAAAGTGGCGGGCGATACCGTCCGCGGCGTGATTTACGGAATCCTCGGCACCGCCATCGCCCAAGCCCTGGTGGCCGGGCTGGGTTTCTGGATCGCCGGGGTGCCCGGGGCGATTCTGCTCGCGGTGCTGACGTTTTTTTTCGCGGTGGTTCCGTTCGGCCCGCCGATCATCTGGATTCCCGCCGCCGCCTGGCTGTTCGCCCAATCGACGCCGGGGTGGGGGGTTTTCATGTGCCTATGGGGCATCCTCGGAATCAGCAGCGTCGACAATTTCCTGCGGCCGTATTTGATCAGCCAGGGCAGTAAAATGCCGTTTGTGCTGATCTTCTGCGGCGTGATCGGCGGCGCCTTCGCCTTCGGCCTGGTCGGAGTTTTCCTCGGCCCCACGTTGTTGGCGGTGGCTTTCCGTTTGATCGAGGAATGGTCGTCCGCGCCCACGGGGACCGATTGGAAGTTGCGGGTGGAGGAGACTTCGAAGTTGCGCAACGAGCCGGCATCGCCGACACCCACCCATGGCGGTGAGTCCCTCGGTGTTAGGTAAAGTGATCGATGTTTTCGAGCGGAACTTCCGCGAGCGCGGCGAAATCGGCGCATCCATCAGCATCTGGTGGAATGGCGAGGAACTCATTTCCCACGGCCACGGCTGGTGTGAAAAGGACATGGCGCGACCGTGGACCGAGCGCACTCTGGTGCCCGTCTATTCAGCGACCAAGGTGCCATCGGCGGTCACCTTGCTGATGGCGCTCGAAAGCCGCGGACTCTCTCAGGCCACGCCGGTGTGCGAAGTTTGGCCGAAATTTCCGGTGGCGGCGGCCAAATTCTGCCACCTGCTCTCGCACCAGTGCGGGCTCTCGGTGCTCGACCACCGCGCCGGCATTTTCGACCACGCCGAGGTCGTCAAAGCGATCGAAGAACAAGTGCCCGCGTGGGCGCTGGGTGAAGGCATCGGCTACCACCCGCGGACCTTCGGCACCCTCGTCGAAGAACCGGTGCGCCGCCTGACGGGAAACCCGCTCGGTGCCTACTGGCGCGCAAAAATCGCGGATCCGCTCGGCTTGGATTTCTGGATCGGCTTGCCGGAAAGCGAGTGGCCGCGCGTCGCCCGGCTCTACCCGGGAAAGGCGGACAAATCCGAACTGGTGGACGGTTTCTACAAACACCTCACCACCTCCGGCACCTTCACCCGCAAGGCGTTTTCCTCACCGCGCGGCCTGCATGCGATTCACGAAATGAACGAGCCCGCCGCCTGGTCCGCCGGCCTGCCGGCCTTGGGCGGCGTGGGCACGGCTTCGGCCCTCGCGAAATTCTATCAAGCCGCCATCGGCTCCATCGAGAGCCCGCTCTCGGTCCATGTCAGGCAGGCGCTGGTCGAGCCCCAGGCCAGCGGCGACGACCGGGTGCTGCTGCGGCCGACGAAATTCACCTGCGGCGCCCAACAGGACCCGCTCGATGCTGCCGGTCAAAAAATCCGCCACCTCTACGGCCCCTCGCTCACCGCCTTCGGCCATCCCGGTGCCGGCGGCAGCCACGCCCTCGGCGATCCCGAGACCGGCATTTCCTTCGCCTACACGATGAACCAAATGGACCTCAGCGTGATGCCCGGGGTGAAGTGTTTGGAAATGGTCGAGGCGCTTTTTTCCGAAGTGTGACCCCCCGGCCACGCGTCTCGCCAAGTGGCTGCGGCGTCTCGCCGCAGACCGTGCCCGAAGCGTCTCGCTCCGAGAGGACTGGTATTATTAGGCCGCATCGCGCTGAGCGGCGGGCCGGCATCCGTGCTTGCCGTTTTTTGGCGGTGTCTTTAGGTTCGGCCTCCGCCATGACCACCATCGTTGAAACCCAGAGAAAGCCCGCGTTCGTCATCCTCGGCGCTCCCGGATCGGGCAAAGGAACCCAAGGCCAGATCATGGGGAAAATCCCGCGCTTCTTCCACTGCGCCTGCGGCGATGTGTTCCGCTCGCTCGACACCCGCAGCGGCCTCGGCAGGCAGTTTGTCGAGTTCTCCAGCCGCGGCGAACTCGTCCCCGACGAACTCACCATCGAGTTGTGGAAGGCCCAGCTCGACAAACTCAGCGACACCCAGTTCTACAAACCGGACATCGATTTCCTGGTGCTCGACGGCATCCCGCGCAACGTCCGCCAGGCGGAAATCCTCGACCGCCACGTCGAGGTCCATCAGGTCTTCCACCTTTCCTGCCCGAACCGCGAGGAGCTCGTGCGCCGCATGCGCAAGCGCGCGCTCAAGGAAAACCGCCTCGACGACGCCAGCGACAAGGTCATCGACCACCGCATCGCCACTTACGACGAGGAAACCAAGCCGATCCTCGAATTCTATCCGCCCGAACGGGTGATCACCATTGATGCGACCCAACCGCCGGTTAAAGTGCTGGCGGACATGATCCAGCGCATCACCAGCCTGCCGGTCTATGCGGAAATGGCCAAACAGGTTATCTAACGAAATTTCCCGAATGCGTCTCGTTTACATCGCCACCGGCGACATCGCCCTGCCTGCCTTCCGCCAGCTGTTGGAGAACGGCCCCCGCCCGCTGGCGCTCGTCACCCAGCCGGACAAACCGGTGGGCAGGCACCAGACCCTAACGCCTCCCGCGATCAAAGTGGAGGCCATGGCGGCGGGCATCCCGGTGTTCCAACCCGAAAAAATCGGGGAGGCGCTTGGCGAACTCCAGGCGCTCGATCCCGAGTTGTTAGTCGTGATGGCCTACGGCCAGATCCTGCGGAAAAACATCCTCACGCTCGCCAGCAAGGCGATCATCAATCTGCACGCCTCGCTGCTGCCCAAATACCGCGGCGCCGCCTGCATCCAGGCCGCCATCGATGCGGGCGATGCCGCAACCGGGATCACCGCCATGCACGTCGTCCGCGAACTGGATGCCGGCGATGTGATTCTGATGAAGTCCATCCCGCTCGCTCCCGACGAGACCGGCGGCACGCTTCACGACCGCCTCGCGGACCTCGCTCCCTCAGTTCTGGCAGAAGCCATCGCCCGTCTGGCCGACGGCAGCGCGCCGCGCATTCCGCAGGACGAGGCGGCCTCCAGTTATATCTCGAAACTCGAGCGCGATGACGGGAAACTTGATTGGTCCATGGACGCCGCCGCGCTGGAACGCCGCATCCGCGCCTACGATCCATGGCCCGGCACCTTCACCACCGCCATCGAGGACGGGAAACCGAAACGCCTCAAAATTTTCCCACCCGCCGGCATTTGCTATCAGGATCTAACTCCGGGGACGCTTTTCACGGAGGAGGGCCGGCTCATCGTCGGCTGCGGGTCCGGCGCGCTTCAGTTGGAATCCGTCCAGCCCGAGGGCAGCCGCAGGATGTCCGCCGCCGATTACCTCCGCGGCCGCAAGCCGACCGCGTTCGAATAAGGAGTGGCGACCCTATTGTCGCCTCTTCATCATCGCTCCGGCCGCGGAAGAGAGGGACAGCAAGGTCCCTTGCTCCTTATTGCGATTTCAAATAGGCCACGAGTTGGTCGAGTTGTTGCGGGCTGAGATGGGCGAAGGGTGGCATTGCGGCGGCGTAGCCTTTGACGATTTGTAGTTGCGGCTGGGTGATCGAATGGCGCAGATAGGTTTCATCCGCGATCACCTTTGAATCATCGGTTAGAATCCGGGTGGAGCCGGAGATGCCCTGGAGATTCGGCCCGAGCTGGGCGGAGCCGGTCTGGTGGCAGGCGGCGCAGCCTTGGCTGACGAATAGCTGCGCGCCTTCCCGCACGGCGGGATCCAGGTGGGCAAGTCCGGGTGCGGGAATCGAGAGCAGCCAGGCGATGGCCGCGCAGGCGGCGCTGAAGCTGCCGAAGATCGCGACCAGCCACTGGCGGAAATAGTAGCGCGAATTCATCAGGAACTTGATCGCGACGAGCGCGACGATGAGCACCCCGAGGATCGGCACGTTTTGTGAGGAGCTGGTGAGTTGCGGGAAGTGCGCGCTGAGCATCAGGAACAATACCGGGAAGGTGATGTAGTGATTGTGCATCGAGCGGAGTTTCGCCTGCTTGCCGTAGTTGGGATCGTGGGGCAGGCCGGCGGCGAGCGACGCCATGAACTTTTTCTGGTTGCGGATGATGTGGAAAAACACGTTGGCCGACATGAACGAGCCCATCATCGCGCCGATTTGCAGATAGACGGCGCGGCCGTTGTAATGCTGGTTGTAAAACCACGCGGCTGCCAGAATGAGCGCGAGGCTGAGCGGCACGGCGAGCGCCTTGTGCTCTTTGAGTTTCGTGCGCCAGACCGCATCGTAGATCAGCCAGCCGCCGCCGATGCCGCCGAGGCTCAGGGCGATGGCGGACCAGCCGGATAGCGAGGACTTGCTGGCATCGAGCAGCGCGCTGCCGCCGTGGATATAATAGACGGAGAAGAGCAGCAGGGTGCCGCTGATCCAGGTGGTGTAGGATTGCCACATGAACCAATGCAGCGGCACCGGGATGGCGGCGGGCTTGATCAGGCGTTTTTCCAGGTGGAAAACGCCGCCGCCGTGGAGCATGTCGAGGTGGCCTAACAAATCCGGATCGGCGGATTTTCCATCCCTGTCAGACCGGGGCGGGATCAGGTTGAGCTCCATCCAGGTGAAGAGAATCGAGTTGCCGATCCACATGATCGCGGCGATCACGTGAACGAAGCGGAAGATCACGCTCAACCAGCCGGCAATTTCGGATTCCATAAGGTGAACGCAGTTAAGCACTCGATATACCGGGATCCAAACAATTAAGTGCGGCCGAAGAGCGCGACTTCCTCGGCCCGCAGCATCCGCGACTCGCCGGGGGCCAACGCAGGGTCGAGCACGAGCGAGCCGATGCTCTCACGGTGGAGGCTCAGGACTTTGTTGCCGACGGCGTGAAACATGCGCTTCACTTGATGGTAGCGGCCTTCATGAATGCTCAGCAGCGCCTCGTGAGCGGATAGAATCTCGAGCTGCGCGGGCCGGGTGGTGAGGTCTTCGTAGGCGAAGTAGATGCCGTTTTCAAAGATGGCGGCGGTTTCCCCGGAGATCGGA
>JBIPND010000185.1:0-6342 GCA_044374015.1 Luteolibacter sp.
GGCTGACGCAATGGTAGATGGCCGGCTTCGTCAGCGAATCCTTCCACGGCGCCATGAATCGTTTCCTGCTGTTCATGGCACCAGCATAGCCGAAAAAACCCAATTGGCCAGCGAAACCTTACATATTGTCTGGCATTTTGTAGGAATTTTGTAAGTTCTTCCCGACTTGAAGTCGCCATGATGAACGGGATCGGGATCGTATGCAGGACCTTGTGCTGGCGTAACCCGTCTCCAACCGGAGCGGCGGCTAGTCCGGCAGCTCGATTTTCTCGCCGAGGTGCTGCGGGCGGGTGTTGAGGAAATTGACGTCCAGCCACATTTTCACGCGGGCTCCGACTTCGCGGATGTTGGTCTTCATGCCCGCCTGGGTATCGACGTCGCGGGCGTTGAATCCGTAGGCCTGGATGCCGTTGGCCTGGGCCAGATAGATGGCCCGTTCGTTTTGGAATCGCTGGCTGATCAGGAGGATCGAGTCCGCGCCGAAAATCTCTTTGGCGCGCACCACCGAGTCGAAGGTCCGCATCCCGGAATCATCGCAAACGATGCGGTCCGCGGGGACGCCCAGCTCGACGAGCGCCTGCTTCATTTTCTCGGGTTCGTTGTAGTAGAGGCTGCTGCGGTTGTCGCCGGAAACGATCAGAGTTTCCACTTTTCCGGCTTTCCAGACGGCGGCGGCGGCGTCCATGCGGTAGCGGAAGTAGAGATTCTCGCGGCCTTTGATGCGGTCGGTGGTGCCGAACACCAAGCCGACCTTGGTTTTGGGAAGCTCCGAAATTTCATCAAACAAACGCCCGCGCGACGCCCAGATTGCGGTGATGTTGGCGTAGACCACCAGCACGCAGAAGATGACTAACATCAAGATGGCGAGCCGGAACAAGCGCCGCAGCCATCCGCGGAAGCCGGATTTGGGCTTTGGTTTCATAGGCCTTTCGCCGTCGGAGCTTCAGCAACGCGACGCGGCCACTGCAGCAGGGATTTCACCGTGTCGGCAAATCCGCCGATGAGCGGTTCCTCGGGTGCCAGCACCCGCAGGCGGTTCGCGGTCTCGACAAAGTGGATTTCGGAAAACCGCCCGGCCAATTCGCCATCCACTTCCACCGGCACTTCGCGGTCGGCTCTAACGGTGAATTCCTCCGTTTGGAAATACGTCGTCGAGGCCATCAGGTCAATGCCGCCGGTGGCCAACCCGCGCAACGAATCCAGCACCAGTCGGTAGCCGGCTTCCTTGTAAACCAACACGTCCAACTTCGAGTCATGGTTGTTCGCATTGCGGAAAAATTTGAACTGGCCGCCATAGAGCGAACCGTTCCCGGCCAGCACCGCCACGCCTTCCTCACGCCGCCCGTCCGGGCAGGTGACCACGATCTTCGGCGGCTTCTCGCCGAGCACCTTGACCGCCGCTAACAAATAAGCCAGCGGGCCAAACATTTTTTTTGACTCCCAGGTGGTTTCCTCGATCACCTGCGCGTCGAAGCCGACGCCTGCCATCTGGACGAAGGGCGCGCCGTTCGCCTGGAACAAGTCCACCTCGCGGACAAAGCCACGCTCGATCACCAGGAAGGCGCGCTCTAACGAGTCGAACGGAATTCCCATTTCCCGGGCAAAAACATTCATCGTGCCCGCCGGCAACACGCCGAGGATCGTCTTCGAGCCGGCCAGTCCGCTGACCACTTCGTTGAGCGTGCCATCGCCGCCGGCGGCAATCACCACCGGCTCGCCCTCCGCCGCAAAGCGCGCCGCCAGCTCACGCGCCTCGCCGGCGTGGTTGGTCGCATACATCGCAAAGCGGTTCGCATGACCCATCAGAAACCGCAGCATTTTCTCGCCCTTCTGGCTGCGTGCCCGAGGGTTGAAAATAAGCGGGTACCGGTGCGGTCTCTCCATGGCCGATTCTTCACTCATGCCCGGCGTCACCGCAACCCGATTTCGCCCAGCGCCTCAATCACCTTTTCCAACGGCAGGCCCATCACGTTTTCGAAGCTGCCGCGGATTTCCAACACGATGCGTTCGCCGTGCTCCTGAATGCCATAGGCGCCCGCTTTGTCCAGCGGGTTGACGAGTGAGAAATAGTCCGAAATCGCCGCATCGTCGAGCTGGCGGAAAGTCACCTCGGTGAGGTCGTGGAAGGAGTTTTTCCGGCCCTGCGGATCGATCACGCAGACGCCGGTGCAGACCTGGTGGGTGCGGCCTGATAGACGCCGCAACATCGCCCGCGCCTCATCCAGATCCGCCGGTTTTCCGAGTGGCAGATCATCGATGAACACCAGCGTGTCCGCGCCGATCACCGTGGACTCCGGCCGCAGCAGCGCCACGGCGGCGGCTTTCAGGCCGGCATTGATCTCACAGAGCACGTCCGGGTTGAGTGAGGCGTCGTGGATTTCCTCCGCCGGCGAATGCATCACTTCGAAAACCACGCCCGCCCGCGCTAACAATTCACTGCGGCGGGGCGAGGCGGAGGCGAGCACGATGGGCATGCGGCAAGCTGCGCGGAAAACCCTCTTCCGATCAACCACTTCCTCGCTCACCTGCCGACTTCCAGTCCTTCCATCTCATCGCGCATGTGGTCCATCAGCCGCTGCATGTCGCTGAGGTGACGCCGCATCCGTTCCTCGCCGCCGGGGATCATGCGCCCTTGCGGGGCGGGGCCGCCGGCTTGCATCGGTGCTTCTTCGATTTCCTGCTTGGGGGTTGCTAGAGCGAGCTTCGGATCCTCGGCATCCTGTTTGAGCAATTCGACCACCGCGGCCGACGGCATCACAAACGACCGGGTGCGATCGGCGCGGGCCATGGTGATTCCGATGACGCGCCCTTGCAGATCCACCACCGGGCCGCCGACTTGGTTCGGTTTCGGCCGCATGTCGGTTTGGATCACGCGGGTGAATGAATCGCGGACTTGGCTGATCGGCCCGCCCATGCGCTCCATTTGTTGCAGCCGCTGGCCGAAAAACTGCGGCAGCTTCGGCCGGTTTCCCACCACCACATCCACCGGCTTGCCGCCTTTGCCGGCGTCCACCCACAGCGAAACCTTGTCGCCGGGAACCACGCCGGTCAGCGCGTTTTTCAACTCCAGCAAGCCGGAAATCGTGCGTTCGCCGACTTTAAGAATGATGTCTCCCTTGTTCAAACCCGCGGCCGCAGCGCCGGTTTCCTTGGAAACAACGTCGATTTTCACGCCGGGTCCGCTGTAGCCGATGGTGCCGGTGATGCCGAGGAACGCCTGATCCGTATCGCGGAGATTGCGCTCTAACACACTGACCACGCCGAAGGCCGCCGGACGACCGTCGGGCTGCGACGCCACCAGGAAGCCGCCGAGTTTCGGTGTTTCGAACGACCATTTCACGGGTGTCAACGGAGCTCCCATCACCTCTAACAAAACCAGGTCCTCCGCGGCGTAAACTCCCGAGACTTTCACCGGGCGCAGGACCGTCCCGCCGGCTTCCACCCGCAGGTTGCCTTTCGCGCGGGCGAGCTCGCTCCACTTCGTTAGAATTTTCGAGCCGTCGCCGACGACCGTGCCGTAGGCGAGCCGCCGCGTGCCGGCCCACACCCGCACGGTGGACTGCGCCACCTCCGCGAGCGCCGGCATGATGGCGGCGTTGAATTCATCCGCCTGATCGTCCACTGCCTGGCGCTCCTCCGGACGCAACAGCGGGATGCCGTCTTGCGCCAGCAGTGTCGCAGGCAGAAGCAGGGCTCCCAAGAAATAACAAATCAATCTCATATCTAATTATAGGGTGTGAATTTCTGAAATTAGCGCTCTTCGTACAGGTCGCCGCGGCGGGCGAGGGTGACGTTGATTTCGGAACTGCGGGTGTCGCGCTTGACCTGAAGCTTGATTTCATCGCCCGCCTCACGCTTGGCTAACAGCACCGTGAGTTCGCGGAAATTCCGGATTGGCTTGTCGTCGAGTTGCTCGATCACATCGCCGATCCGCAAGCCGGCCGCGGCCGCGGGCGACCTCGGGGCGACTTCGCCGACTGTGACGCCGCCCCTGCCGCGGCCGTCTTGCGCGCCGATTCCCAGCACCGGCATCTCGGGATTGGCGAATGGATTCATTTGGAGTTGGCCCCATGCCTCGCCCGCCACCAAGCGTTTCCAATCCAGGCGGAAACCGTCGATGCCCGCATGGTTGTTGTTGGTGAGGGAAAGCCCGATCGACGAGTTGATGCCGATGATATCGCCATCGAGATCGAAGAGCGGACCGCCCGAATCGCCGCCGATGAGCGTGCAGTCGGTGGTGAGGAAATTTCCGGGGCCTTTGGAAACCACCCGGCCGAATCGAACCGGCGGAGTCCGCGCGGCATCGAAGCCCGCCGAGTGGCCGAGGGCGATCACCCAGTCGCCGGCTTGGAGCGGCTTCGAGGCACCCATGCCGACGAATGGCCACGGGCCCGGACTGATGATTTTCACCATGCCGATGTCCTTGGAATAATTGGCGCCCAGCACTTTGCCCTTCACCTGAGCACCGTTGGGAAAGACCACCATCAGTTCTTCCGCGCCTTGGATCACGTGGGCGGCGGTGAGGATCAGACCGTCCGCAGTGGTGATCACGCCGGATCCGGAAGAGCCGGTGTCCTCGGAGATCAGCGCCACGGTGGACGGCAGCACCTTGGCGGAAACCGCCTCGACTTTGGCCTCGATCTTCGCCAAATCCGCCAAATCCCGGATCGGCTCGCGGGCTTGGATCAGGCCGCTCGCGGCCATCAGCCACAGGGCCACACCGATGAGAGAAACGCTTGGATTGATTTTCATAATGGCATGGTTGAAACGACACCGCACCACCGTTTCGTCTGGCAATAATCAAGGGTGGAAGATCGGCGGAGGACCGCATACCATTGTCACGAAGATGCCAAAACGCAACCCGCCAGTATCCACCCAGCTCCGCACGGAGGGGCCAGCCAGCAAGCCGTCGCGCGGTCCCGGAGCACTCTCGCTGTTATTGTTCTGGCCGTTTCACCTGTTCCATCTTTTCACCCGCCCACTCGGCCAGCCGCTGAGGTTTTTCGCGCGCCTCGGCGGCTACCCGATCGTCGCCGGGCTCTACGCCTTGGTATTTCTGGCCATCATCTACGGCATCCGGGCGAGAAATTACGACCTCTCAAAAATCCATGCCATGCCGCAGCGCTCGATCATCACCGACCGCCTCGGCGAGGAAATCGGACGCATCCACGGCGAAAAACGCTCGCTCGTGCCGCTGCGACAGGTTTCCGAAAACTTCCGCAAGGCGATTCTCGCGCGCGAGGACGAGCGGTTTTACAAACACGGCGCGGTCGATCCCATTGGTATCGGCCGCGCGGTTTTGAAAAATTTCCAGGGCAAAAAGGAAGGCGCATCGACCATCACCCAGCAGCTCGCCTCGGATATTTTCCAACTCAAACGCGGCGAAAAACGCGGCGACACCCCGCGCCAACTCGACCGCAAACTGTTGGAAATCGCGATCGCCTTCCGCCTCGAAAGCATGCTCGAAAAGGACGACATCCTCGAAGCCTACATCAACCAAATCAACTGGGGCCGCCAAATCAAAGGCGTCGGCGAGGCGTCGCGGATCTATTTCGAAAAACACCCGTCCGAGCTCACGCTGTCCCAATCCGCGCTGCTCGCCGGCATCGTCCGCGGCCCGGATTCCTTCAACCCCTTCAAGTCGATGGAGGCCGCCACCCGCGAACGCAACACCACGCTCGAACGCATGGTCACCGCCAAAGTCATCAGCCAGGCCCAGGCGGACGCCGCCAAGTTGGAACCCATCGAAATCCGCCCGGAATGGCGGCGCGAAGCCCACGAATCCTACGCCATGGACGCCATCCGCCGCGACCTCGAAGCGATCCTCGAAAAGGAAAATATCGAACTCGGCGGCCTCAACATCACCACCACCATCGACCTCCGCCTCCAACAAAAGGGTGAGGAAGCGCTCGATAAAAAACTCCGCGAGGTCGAGCGCACCGGCGGCTACCCGCACCAGACGCGCACCGCGTGGCTCGCCACTCCCGAAGACCAGCGCCCGGAAACCGACTACATCCAAGGGGCCGCCGTGGTCATTGAAAACCGCACCGGCGCCGTGGTTTCCATTGTCGGCGGGCGTGATGCCGACGAGTCCCGCTTCAACCGCGCCAACCAAGGAAACGGCCGCCAGGTCGGCTCGTTGTTCAAGCCCTTCGTCTATCTGGCCGCCTTCGATGCCGGCCTCCGCCCGCACACCCAGATCAGCGACGGCCCGCTCCAGCGTGGCGAAATCAAAGGCGCCGGCAGCTGGCGTCCTAACAACTCCGACGGCAAGTTCGGCGGCATGCAGCCGGTTTCCTACGGCCTGATCCGCTCGCGCAACACCATGTCGGTGCGGGTCGG
>JBIPND010000186.1:0-6323 GCA_044374015.1 Luteolibacter sp.
GTGAGCAAACGCAGGACCCGCAGCACCCGCAGCGAGCGCAACACCGCCCACGGCCCCGCACCCGGGACGATCGCCACGGCGACCACCAGAAAATCAAAGATGTTCCAGCCGCTCCGCCAAAACCGGCTGCGGTAGGCGATGAGCTTGACCACCAGCTCCGCGAGAAAAACCACCAGGCAAAACCGGTCAATCGCCACCAGCAGACCGCCGGCGCGCAACATCATCTCCGGCGAGGTCTCAAGCCCGAGAACCGCCGCGTTGACCAGAATCAAAACGACGATCAGCCGTTGGACGCACGGCGAGTCCACCTGACGTGCAATTTTCACTCTCCACGGCGCGACGCCGTGTTGCCTGCTGAGATCGTTAAGTTCCTGTTCGCCCATATCGTGCTGACTTCGCGGCAACAGATACAGCGCCGCCCCTGACAAGCAAGCCGCATCCTAACGAATGCGAAAATGGGATTCCCCTCCCTATTTCCATCGATCCGCCGCAAAAATCCCGGCCGCTTTCGGTTGAATGACCTCGATTCCGCGTTAGTCTGACCCTCCGCATTGAAACAACCCTACCCCCACGAGCCATGAACCCAACGGCACAAACCAATCCGTCCATCCGCAACACCCACTTTTTCCAGGCTTCCCCGTTGCAGTCGATTTTCACCTGCGCCGTCCTGCTCGGAAGCGCCGCCATCGCATCCGCCGACACCAAGCTCAAAGAGGCCTACGCCCCGTCCGGTGTGGATGCGCTTTACGTGAAAAACGTGATCGTCAACGGCGACGTGCAAGCCGAAAAAAGCTCGGGGCGCCTGCGTGTCTCGGCCAACCAAATCGACGGCAACCTCCAGTTTGTGGAAAACCGCCGCGGTCCCTATGTCATCTCCTACAACCGGGTGCGCGGCGACCTCCAGTTTTTCAAAAACCAAGGACGCGGCAGCATCCACGGGAATGTCGTGAAGGGCAATCTCCAGAGCAAGGAAAACTCCCCTCGCCCGCTAATCAAAAACAACCTCGTCGAAGGCGATGCCGAAGTCGAGTAAGCCCACGCCAGTTCGAAAATGAAGATTCTCGCCCTCCTCGGATTGCTCAGCATGACCGCAGCCGCCCAATCCCTGGAAGATCTCCAGTGGAAGAAGCGCCTGCTGGTGGTCACCGACTCCAACGCTGCCCTCAGCCTGAAACTGGTCGAGGCACGAGCCGGTCTGGCCGACCGCGACACCGAGGTCTTCATTCTCAAAGGTCCCGAGGCCCCCGGAAAGTTTCCGGGGGTCGCGCTCGGCCAAGCGCTGCGCAAGCGCCTGAAGGTTCGCGATGGAGTGGCGGAAGTTCTGCTGCTCGGCAAAGACGGCCGCACCACCCTGCGCTGGACAGCGGATGATTTCAGCATCGCCTCGCTCTTCGCAAAGATCGACGCGATGCCGATGCGCATCCGGGAAATGAAGGATCGTTAGATTTTCCCGACGGCCAGATAGACCGTGCTCGCCGCCTCGCAATCCTTGTGCGGATTGTGAAATGGGACGACGTGCGACTCGCAGGATTCGAACACCTGCTTGAGCGAATCCATAAAACCCTCGTCCGGAGCATCATCCGACCACAACCCGAAGACCCCGCCGGGATGGAGTTTCCCGGCGAGCTGACGCAGACCGGCTGCGTCGTAAAAGGTGGAATGCCGCTCGTGCAGCAGATTCGACGGCGAGTGATCGATATCCAGCAGAATCGCGTGAAACCGTCTATCAGGTGCATCGGGGTCGAAGCCGGCATCGTCCGCGAGCGCGAGTGCGAAAAAATCGCCATGCACCAGTCGGCAGCGCGGATCCGCGACCAACCCCGGTCCCAGCGGCGCGAGGCCTTGCTGGTGCCACTCGATCACCGGTTCCAAATAGTCCACCACCAGCAACGAGCCGACGCTGGCATGCTCCAAAGCGGCGCGCGCGGTATAACCGAGGCCCAGCCCGCCGACCACCACCTCCAGCGCTTCGCCGGGAAAAATCCTCTCGGCCGCTTCGAGCCCCAGGTTCGACAGCGCGATTTCCACCGTGGTGAACAGGCTGGTCATCAGAAACGCGTCGCCAAGAATGATTTCATGCACCTCGATATCATCGAGCGCGGGCAGCGTGCGGCGGCGGAGGATCAAATCGCCGAGCGGCGTCTTGCGATAGTCCAGTTCCTGAAAGCGCGGATTGGGTGGCATGCGCGCTTTGTAAATGCGGGATCCGGCGATGGACAGACTTATCAGTAATCCGCGGGGTCGGCGCGATGCATGATCACTTGATAGTTCCCGCGTTTGAAAATCACCCCGTCACCTCTGACCTGCAAATCCCACACGCCGCGGGCGACCGCCTTGCCGGCACCTTCAGCAAAGGGATTGCCGATCAAAATCTGGCCTTTTTTGGGAAAATACTGCCACGCCATGATCCGGACTTTCACATTCGGATTTTGCCGCAAGGAGACAGCCACGCTGCCGCCCGAGCGCCCGGGCTGAATGCCTGAGCCGAAGTCGAGAAACCACTCTTGGTTCTCATTCATCGGAAACACCGGGTCGTTGCTGGAGAGGATTTGATACATCCCGCGGAACTCCCCGCCGCTGCGTTGCGGCAGGTCCGCGGCCCGTGAAAATGGCAGAGCGCCGGCGAAAACCGCAGCGCTTGAAAACACCAAGTATTTTATCATCTTTGTTTTCATATAGAGCCTATAGCTCATCTCATGCCGAACCGCAACTTCCCCATAGGTGGAGGCTTCCACTGCGCGCAAACTGTCATGCGGCGGGGAAAAGCCTGCATTTCGCCCCAACCGGTTCGCAAAATGCACGGGTTGGGCATGTCCCCGCCAATATTTCACTTCGTTGCCCGGTGAATTTCGCTAGAAGACAGCTGTGAATCAGGACGGCGAAAATCAATGGCGGGAGGATCTCGGGCGGCTGCGTGACCGTCTGGACCGGATCGAGCGGCAGCACGCCGAATCTCTCGAATCGCTGCGGCTGGAGCTTTCCGCGCTGGCGGACCGGGCTCGGCGGCCGGCTGCCGCAAGCAAGCGGGCCGCCGCACCGGTCGAAGCACCGGAACCCGAGGTCGCACCGGTTTTGCCGCCGCCAATGCCACCGCCAGCTCCCGTCGTCGCCGCCGTCACCGAGGACGAAAGCGAACCGCAATCCGCGCCTTTTGAACTCCAGTTCGGGCGGGTCTGGCTGGTCCGGCTCGGCATCGTGCTGCTGCTCACCGGATTGGTGCTGCTCGGAAATTTCGCCTACAAAAACTGGATCCGCGACATGCCCAACGGCGTGCGCCTCGCCGGACTTTTCATCTGCGCGGGCATCCTGATAGAAACCGGCAGGCGGCTGGCGGCGAAATCCTCGCTCCAAAAATTCGGCGAGGTGATTCTGGCAGGCGGCTTGTCGTTTTTCTACTACTGCACCTTCGCCGCGCATCAGGTCCCGCGCCTGCGGGTGATCGACAGCCCGGCGCTGGCTGCCGTTTTGCTGCTGTTTTCCGCCGGACTGATCGCCGCGGTTTCCTGGGTCCGGAATGCGAAAACCACGGCGGTGCTCGGGCTGTTGCTCGCTGCGTATTCGACGATGCTGCAGCCGATCGGCTGGCTGTCGTGTGTTTCCAACATTTTGTTAGCGGGTGCCGGATTGTTCCTGATGCGCCGCCCCGGCTGGGCCGGCCCCGGGGTGGCAGCGATGGCCGGGACCTACGCCGCATTCCTCGGCTGGCAGTGGTTAGGCGCGGCCCGCGGCGACCTCAAGGACCCTGCGGTGCTGTGGTTCCTGCCGTCGGTCTGGGCGATGTTCTCACTGCCGGGATTGTTAGGCCGCTTCCGTGAATCCATGGGCGACCGCGCGCGGGCCTGGTTCACCGGATCTAACAACGCGGCGTTTTTCCTGCTGTTCAGCGGGCTGTGGATCGACCGGTTTGAAACGGAGCATTACTGGATGGTTTGCGCGGTTTTCGGACTGGTTTTAATCGCCCTGGGCATCGTCGGCCGGCGGGCAAGCCAGATCGCAGGTGGCGTGAATCTTTCGCAAGGCCTGTTGTTGGCCAGCCTCGCGCTGGTTCTGAAACTGGACGGCTATCATCTGGCGCTCGCGCTGGCGGGCGAGTCACTCGCACTGGCAGCCGCCTTCGCAAAATTCCGCGGCAGGAGCGAATTGGCATTTTCCTTCCTCGCCGCCGCCGGGGCGACAGCCATGTTGCTGTATCCTACGGCGGTCCCGGTGTGGAGCGCGGGGCTGGCCTCATTGCTCATCGCCGCGGCCTCGCTGGCGCTGCGGCGCGGCATCGAAATTCCCGAAAGCGATCGGGAACAGGCCGCCCGGGCACTTTCAGCGCTGGTGTTTTTCATGGCCGTCGCCGCGACGATCTGGGGCTGGAGCCTGCGCCTGCCCAACCCCTGGCCGGTGCCGGTTCTAGCAGGAATCGCGGCGCTTCTAACCGCCATCACCCTCCGCCTCGATCCACGCCGGATGATGCCGGAGGCCACCTATGGCTCGCTGGTCTTCGCGCTCACCGGCCTGAACGCGGCTTTCCTGACAAGCAGCTGGTGGCCGGTCGGAGTCGCCGCCGGCTTTTTTTTCGCCGCAAGCTGGCTGTGGCACCGCGCGGAAGATCGGGTAGAAAGCGGGCATCAGACCGAATTCGACCTGATAGAATCGCCGTGGGTTCCGGGTTGGATTTTCTCGGCCGCCACCGTCATTGCAACCTGGGCGGCGATTTTCCTCTCAAACCTCGAAGTCGCCGCCACGCCACCCGCTTTGGGAATCGCGGGATTGGTGCTGGTGAGCCTTGCCGTCCTCGCTCGCTGCGAACGGCTGGGCCCCTGCGCCGCGCTGCTGAATGCGGCCGCACTCTATCAGGTTCTAGCCATGTCCGCGAATGCCAAGCTCCCGGCGCTGTGGCTGGCGTTGGCCGCCTTGCTCACCCTCGGTGCCGCCAGCCGCCTGCCCGAGTGGAAACGCGCGGTCACCGCAGCCATCCTGCGGGCCACGGCGTTCGTCGCACTGTGCGTGTTCTGGTGGAACTGGCTGCCGGAAAATTTTGGCGATGCCGTGGCGTTGATGGCACTGGCACTCACCTCCCTGGCATTCATCACCAAAAAGCCCCTGCTCGCGGAAGTCTGGGGATTCCTCGCTGTTTCGATCTTCTGGTTCGTATCCGTTTCCAGCACCAGCCCGTGGTCGCGCATCGCGGACGAGCCCGCCTGGCGCGGTGCCGGTGTGGTGCTGGCCCTGCTGGTATTGTTAGGAGGGCACCGCCATCACCGGCAAGCCAATGAACGGCTCGCCATCATCGGGCTGTTTGGTGGCATTGCCTGCGTGCTCACCTCGGTGTGGGCGACCCAAATGCTGGTCTGGCGGCACGATTGGAATGCGACGGCCGTGCTGTGGACTCTACTCGGTTTCATCGCCGTGAGCGCCGGGCTGTGGCAGCGTTTGAAAACCGTCCGGCAAATCGGCTTCGCACTTCTCACGCTGGCATTGATCAAGGTCTTCGCCGTGGACGTGTGGGACTTCAACGCCTTCATGCGCGTCGTTTCCTTCATCGTGCTGGGCGTGGCGTTGATCATGCTGGGCCTGTTTTACAACAAATTCGCGCTGGTCTTAAAACGCATCCTCGAAGACGAGGAACGCCTTTGAGCAAACCTCACAACGGCCAAAACCACAGCAGCGTTGGCAAACTCACCACCACCACCAGAATCTCCAACGGCAGCCCCAACCGCCAATAGTCGCCGAACCGCAAGCCACCCGGACCGAGGATGAGCGTGTTGTTCTGGTGGCCGATGGGGGTGAGAAACGCGCACGACGCCCCGATCGCGACGGCCATCAGGAATGGATCCGAACGCACCGAAAGCGCGGCGGCGGTGCTGATCGCGATCGGACACATCACGGCGGCGGTGGCGGCATTGTTCATGAAATCGGATAGAGTCATGGTCACCACCAGGATCACCGCCAGCCCCAGCACCGCATGGCCCTGCGCCACGCTGTTGAGCAGCGCCATCGCGATCAAGTCCGCGGCACCGGTGGTCTCCATCGCCCCGCCACCGGGATCAGCGCGCCTAACAAAACAATCACCGGCCAATCAACCGCCTCGTAAACCGTGCGCAGCGAGATCACCTTCAGCGCCATCCCCGCCAGCACCCCGGCGGCGAAGGAAATGGCGGCCGGCAACAAGCCGAAAGCCAGCGGCATCAACACCCGCCCCGGTGGAAGCCCCTGCTTGGCCGCCACCTGGATCGCCACCGGCATCAGCAGCGCCAGCGCTCCCACGTTGTTCATGAAAGCGGACAGCAACGCCCCCAGTGCCGCAAGCGCCGCAATCGTGAATGTCGGCCCGG
>JBIPND010000187.1:0-6310 GCA_044374015.1 Luteolibacter sp.
ATCAAAGTGCAATTATTGCCTTTTGATTTAGTTAGGCCACCCACGCGCGGGCGAGCAGCGACGGCACGAAAAAACCGCCGGTCTCGGGCCGGTCACTCCCAAGGCCGGCGGCCAACCTATGTCCTCCAATGCGGGCGCTGGCACCGGGTCGGGCTTTGCGAGCCGGCCGAGGGTGCCGGATCCTTCGAGCCGCCAGGCTGTCCAGACCCTTTCCCGCGAAATTGTTAAATCGGCGGGCGAACTTCCTCAATTACGAGCGCCTTGCCGTTGTTGATCAGTTCGATCGCGGTTGCTCCGAGGCAGCTCACGAAATCGCCGGACTCGGCGTCAAACTCGCGGCAAAGGCAGACGCCGCGGACGATCTTCAGCGAAAACCGCGAAGCGTTTTGCGGGCGGTTTTTAGCGTCGAACAAGCCGCAATTTCCCGCCGGGCGGTGCTCGGTGAAAGTTTTTTTGCCGCTTTTGTCAGTGGCGACGGTCCAGCGGGGTTCCCGGTCGGCGTCGGCGAGCTGGCGAATCTTCCAAGGGGACCGGCCTCCGCCGTCGGGCACGGTAGTTGCGACCGACCGGCGGCGGGGGTCGATATCGCTCAAAAAGCGGCGGCGCTCCTCGCGAACCTTTTGGGCGTCGGCAAACGAAAAATTGATGTCTTGCATGGTCGGCATGGTGGTTGGTGGTTAAATTGCGCGAACGAATGACGAACTTGGATTGGTCGCCACGATGTCGAAAAATCCCGAAACGGTCAAACGGATGAAGCCGGTTGAGTCGGCGCTGTAAGGATTGGAAAGGACCTCGATCTTGCCGGTTTGCAGGATGAGCAAGTCGGCAAAGTTCCCGAAAATCAGGGTTCCCGCTGGGGCGAAAGGCGAGGTGGTTGCTTGGTAGCCAAGCGGGCCTCCGCCGGGGGTGTCGGGCCATACCGGGGCGACGCCGCCGGTCATGCGCGGGAGGGCGCGTAGAGCCTTCCTGGTGCCGGAATCGGTCAGCCAGCCAAGCGCCGCGTGGTCGTGCTCGCCGTGATTTTCGGCGACGATTTTCTCCATCTGAAGAAGATCGGCGGCGGTGGCAGCGCCTGCCAGCGTGTGCTCTTGCAGACCGGGGTCGGCGAGCAGTCCGACGGGGGTCCCGCCTGCGCCGGTCGAGTTGATAGCCCCGTCATCGATGGCCGCGCCGATTGCGCTCAGAAGTTGTGCCTCCACAAAACTTGCGGCAAGCGCCGGGCTGGTTTTAAGAAGCTGCTTTGAAATGGTTAGGTAAGCCGAAAGTCGTTTCGGGGTTGATAGAATCAGATCCAAGGTCGGCGCGGCGTCGGCGGAATTGCCAATCCAGGAGGCTTTTTTACTGCGGTCGATGCTCGGCAGGTCCGAATCGCCGACGGTCGAAAGCGTCAGGAAAGATGCGCCAGCGCGGGCAATCGCCGAATGCTGCCGGATTTGCTGGCCGAGGCTCAGGAGCTGGCTCTGGTGCCCGGCAAAGGTCAAGTCTCGGCGGTTTTCCTCAATGCCGTGGTCAAAGGCATTGGGCCATTCGAGCGAGGCGCAGCCGCCGTCGCTGCGGGCCATGAGATTTGAAATTTGGAGCAGTCGGCTCCGGCGGAGATTGTCGGCAAAGCCGACGGTCGGGGTTGGGGCGGTGGTCATTGGTGTTGTTATTGGTAAAGGGTCAGCGGGTGTGGAGGGTCCTCGGAAGGGTGCCGCTTTTGATGGCGCGGGTGCCGAGGGTTGGGTCGTTCTGGAGATCGCGGCTGAGTTGTGCGACCGCGGACGCCTGGTAGATCCGAGTGCCGCCCAAGTCGATCGACGGCAGGTTCTGGCGCAGCCATTCGCGGCGGGAATCGGGGAGGTCGAGCTTCCTCAACGCGGCTGACTCTGTCGTGGCATCGGGTCGGTTTTGCGTCTGCATGTGCCGATGTTACCATTCGTTGTTACCGTAGTCAACACGCATTTGCAATAAAAGTGCATTAGGTGTGGCGGGAGGCGCTCCGGTCGGGGGGACCGGCGGCAGTAATCTCTGTGGCAAAACTGAAAAATTCTGGCGCTAGGTTTTTGCCGCGAGACAGATGACTCCATGAAGCATTGGCTGGGCAGGACCCGCGGCGTGAGGGATTGCGCAGGGTGCGCACCGTGCCTCTGGATCTTCTATAAATCATACACTACTGTAAGATTTGTAGTATTGTCTGAGACACGGTGCGCACGGTGCGCAAACCGCGGAAACCTTGGTTTTATAAGGCCTCGATGACATAGACTTTCTGCTCCCGATAATGCCGAGAGACGGGGTCGAGCGCCTGCGTAATCTGGCGGATGAACCTGTGCGAATCGACGATCAGGACATCCCCGCCCGCCTCGCGGAACATGCCGCCAAGGACCTTGCCGATGCGCGTTTCCGCCGCCTCGCGGGAGTCCTTAGGACCGGGCGGTGGGAGGTCGTTTTCTTCAGCCACCTCAGCGAGGTCCGTCGCGGTCAAGCCGTGGCCGCGATAGTCGCCGGCGACGATCAGGTTGACGACTCCGCGGAGCCATTGGAGCTTTGGATTTGCGGTGCGGAGCTGGACGTCGGCGTGCCCGTCCATGAGAGGGTCTAGACCAAAGATGTTCTGGACGATCCAGTCCATCGGTTGAACCCACCCGCTGAATTCGTGCCGGTGCTCGTCGGTGGTCGGACGACCAGCCGCCATCCATGCGCGGACCACTGCGAACACCGCGCCGAGGAAAGTAGGCTGGCGGGCGAGGATGTGCGCATACAAACTTCCTTCCGCGGGCCTCTGGAATTTATACCCTGCGGGCTGCTTCCTGATGCGCGTCACGATAGACCTGTTGGCCATGTCCCTCGTCAACTCCGCGCCGTTGGTGCTGAGCTGCCACAAGAACACACTGGTATCCACGATTGGGGTGGCACCGCCGGGGAGTCGAAGCTGGAGGAACCGATTCCCTCGGATTGCCTCTTCCATGATCGCGCTGGCGAGCGTCCCGCGGAAGTTGCCGATGTTAATGAACGGGCGACCGTGCGCCATAGCGACGGAAATCGACTCATCCAGGCTGCCAACGCCGCCGTTGGCCTTCGTGATGGTGCTCGCCTGTTCTCGGTAGATCGCGCATGTGCACTTTTGTCGGTAGGTTTTTCCACTCTGCGACTGATCGGCCTCGGCTAGATCCAGCGGGAAGTCGTCGAGGATGTGCCCGCCCATCTTCATCGCCGGGGAAATCAAGCTGGCAACGGCGCGGGAAGCATCACCTGGGGACGGGAAGTCGTAGTCTTGGAGGATTTCCAACAAAGCCACCACCGCGTCGTCCAGCTCCACCTCCAGCGGCATCGCGCCACCGGAAATGTAGGTGCCGCCATTAAACTCGTGGTATCCTTGCCCAAGGATCTCGCCTTCGGGTGTGAGGATAGGACAGTTGGACAGCTGCCGGATGTGGGGGAGGTGGATGCGTGCTTCATCCGTGGCCAATACTTGCGCAGCCGAGGTCTTCGGGAATGTCTGACTCCGCCAGACGATCTTGGCGGGGCCATCCTCCTTGTCTTTCTGCACCTGCCGAGAGGCAACGCGCTTCCCGAGTTTTTCAACCATCGAGCAGAATCGTTCTGGTTTGATGATTTCGAGAACGTCGTCTTTTCTGGTGACGACCTCGTGGACGATGCCGCCGCGGATATACATCCGCCGCTTTTCCGCCGCTGCGCGGAAGATGACATCCGCGGACCTCGTGATCGTGATGGCACCCGTGGGGACCGGGATGACGTCGTCGGGGATGCCGGTTTTTTCGATTCCGAGCCGAGCCGTTTCAGTTTCTAGATCGCTCATTGTGGGATGACTTGGGGGTTGAAGTAGAAGACGGATTGCGGGGCTTTGCTGCCGCTGCGGGTGCCGAGCGGGAGTCTCACGAATTGCGACGGGTTGCGATGGATGACAGGATCAGCGCCAAGGGTGATTCCCAGCCTCCAGAAGAGGTCGTCGTCGCCGGGGCGGTCGGTAGTGGAGAACCATGCGTGCAGCCCTTTGCCGCCGGTGCCTAGAGCCATCACGAGCGGGCGGAACTTGGCCAGGTGCGTTATGATGCTAGCGTGCTGTTCCGGTGGTGGATCATCGAAGTCGAAGACGATGAACCGCCGCGGGCCGGTGTTGTCCTTCGTGTGATAGGACAGCTTCTCCTTCCCATCCTTGCCGATGGTCTCACCCATCTGCGTGGTCATGTAACCGGCGACGATGAACTCCCACGTTTTGAGGTCAGGAAATCCGCGCAGGGGACCGGTGTAGAAGTAATACTTACCGCGCCCGAGACATAGCAGACCCTCGGAGTTAGGGAAAAGCTGTTGCAGGAGCGCCCGCGGTTTGAGCGAGCCCACCGCGGTGGGGGATGCCGCGACCAGATCCGCGGTTGAGGCGGGATGCTCGCGGTGGATGCGGGCAGTCTCCCGCTCGTCCCATGAACACGTCCGTGGCGGCGGATCGCGGAGCGGGTCAAACTCCACCTTGCTGGTGGCGTAAACCTTCTCCACGGTCGCTTGGACGGCCTTGTCGTTTAGCCTGCGGTAAAGACTGCCGCTGTGAGCCAGGATGCCTCTAGCGGCCTCCTGCGGGGGCAGTCCCTGATCTCTCGCCCACGAGGCGTAAGCCCACTCCCACTGATGGACGCCCTTGCCTGATGGCGGCACCGGCGGCGGGGATTCGGTCTTGCCTTTCCTGATGGATAGAATTAGTCTCTTCCCATCGTTTCGGTTGTTGACCGTCGCCTTTGCCGGGGCGGCGGTCGCTTTCGTTTCGGGTGCCGTGTTCATTGGTCAAAGCCCTCCGGTTGAGTTCCGCGGAGTTCGGCGACGAGCTCGTCGATCTCGTCGTGGTCGGCCTCGGTCAGCAGGGAGTCGATTGCCTGCGGTGCCGTGATCCGCTCCAGCCATTCCGACTTGCGGTTGGCGGCGTCGAGGTCGGCGGCGTGCTGCGCGTGGACAAGCTCCACGTCGGCGATGGTGACGGCAGTGCTCATCGTGCCGATCCCGACTTCGCGGCCTCCCGGTTAGCGCTCTTCCAGCCGACGGGCTGGCAGCGGTGCGACTCGATGAAGCGGGCGATGTCGTCGCGGTGGAACCGGATATTCCTGCCGATCTTGATGTAGCCGATCTTGCGGTCGGCGACCTGCTCCTGAAGTCCGCGCTTTGAGATATTCAAAGCGGCGGCGGTTTCGACAGTGTTCAGCAGCTTTTCCAGCTGCGTGATTTCCTGCGGGGTGAGTTGGGTGCTTGCTGCGGCCTCCCTGCGCGTCGGTGGTGTGGTTTCGTTAGTCACGAGGCAAAGATGCGGCCCCGTGCGTCTCGAAAGTATTACACCTATCCCCCCTAGATAAGTGGCAGGGGGTGAGCGATGGAGCTGAACCCCTTTCCAAGACATTCCTTCACCGCCGTCTCAACGCCCCGCTTCCGGCTGTTCGTTCGTTGCTCCGCCCGCGATTTAACCTCTGCCGGCCAAGGGAAGGTCTTCCACTGCCCGCCGCAGGCGTCTTCCGCCCACCGGGTGCCAGCCTCCTTCCACTTTGTGATGCACGCGGCGGAATTTTCTAGCTCTGGCAGCAGTGCCGCCAGTGTCCGCCAGTCATTCCGCTGTTCCTCAGTTAGGTGGTGCCAATTATCCTTGAGCGAATTCCGGTAATCATCCGACGCGCTGAGCCGTTCCCGATTTAGAAAACCGAAAACATCCAGCGCAAAACCTGTCTGGGTATGGTAGCTGAAATTCCGCAGCTTGGTCTTGCCTTTCTGAATGCGGATGGGCGCCGCGCTTCCGAGGCCTGCCGGAATATTTTGCAGGCATGACTGGCGGAGCTCCTCGATAGCAGAGCAGACCAGGGGCCAGCCCTCCGCGGTTGCGGCGGCGGCGGCGACGGCCTGCCTGCCGGGTGTCTCAGGGGGGGCAGATGCCAAGTATTGAAGATGGGTTGCAATCTGATTTCCAAGCCGCACAAGCAGCTCTACCGCCGCGTGGTCGCCGTGCGCCGCCGCGTGCGCCAGATTGTCCATTGTTCGGTGTAGATCGGTCACGCTGATGCCCTCCCTGCTTCGATGCTGGTCACGTTGTCAGCTTTTGCTTCCGGCCTGATGGCGAAATACTTGGCGGCGGCGGCGCTGGTCACGATGTCGCGGTAATGCTTCTTGATCGTGTTCGGGCTGTTCCCCGCTTCATCGGCGACCCGGGCCACGTCTCGAGTCTCAGCGCATCGGTAAGAGATGTAAGAGTGTCTCAGTCCATCGTGGATTCTCTCCACCTTGGCGAGCGCGTGTAGCGCAATCAGGGTTTTGTCCTTGGGGCCGGTCTTCCCTATCCATG
>JBIPND010000188.1:0-6308 GCA_044374015.1 Luteolibacter sp.
AGGTGGAGGTTCCCGCCAAATTGCCATCGACGAAGAAATTCAAAACGCCGCCGGTTCTTACCAGCGCCAAGTCAGCCCAGGCGTTGTCGGTTACCAAGGTGGTCGCATTGCGGGGAATGATGAGATTGGCCTGACCCGACCGGTTGACGTCCCAATACACATTGCCATCGGAGTGCCTGCGGGCCTCGATGACGAGTCCGCCGGACGCGGCATCGAGCATGCCATACACGGCTCGGAAAGCACCGGTGCCGCTGATACCCACGGTGTTGGTGGAACGAACTTGGAACTGGACGCCCCAATCGGTGGCAGGAACGGTCTGGTTATCGGCGCCGCCACCAAACATCCAGAGGCCCTGGAAGTTGGTTCCGCTAGTGCTCGCATACGCCGTGCTGCCGTTCACTCCGGAAGGGGTTGCGGTATTGACCACGGTTCCGGTGCTATTGTTGATGTTGTTGGTTTCGCCGTCATTGACGCTGGAGCCGTCCGCACCAACCGCACCTTCACCCAAGCTCCAATAGGACGTGACGGTGACGGCGGAGTGCGCGGGCAGTGACAACCCGAGCGGGGTGATCGCGACAAGGCAGGCGGCGTGCCTGAGCGTGAAGCCTGAATTCATACTTGGTTTCATGGTTTTTTGTTAGATTCTCCTGGATCCGTTGGGTTTGTGTTTGTTGATATGAAAACGATGAACGAATGCTTTATACCGAAGATCATGGCGTGCCGTCGTCGCATGCGGCAATTTCGAAATACTACAATCGACTTGGGAAATATCACACGTTGGCGGCCTCCCCGTTTCAAGGTGTGGGTTCCGCCACCAGGCGCACGAAGCGTCTCGAATGGCTGGCTTGGGGAAGAGTCAGGGTGACGGTGTCCGGAGCGGCACCATTCAGATCGATGGCGACTTCCGGGCTGGTGCCGACGGTGAAGACATCCGGCCAGTTCACCAGATCCGTGCCGACCTCGAAGCGGATGGAAACTCCGGAGACGCTGTCCGGGCGGTCGAAGGTTACCTTCAGGTTGCCGCCGATCACCTCGCTTTGCGGAAGTTTATCGGTATCGGAAATGGTCGGGTCGCCGCCGATGACGAACTCAACGAGGTTCGGTGTGCCGTCGTCGTCAGGATCGGCGTCAGGGTCCCGGTCGGCACCAGCGAGGGAATGGCCGTCGAGCCAGGATTCGAAGGGCGTGGAGGTGACGGGCGTTCCCTCGAAACGCACTTCGCTGAGGCCGGTCAGGCCGCGGTTGTCGGTGGCTCCCGGATTGGCTCCGGTGCCATCGAAGAGGGCCCCGGCGTGGTTGCTCTTGATGACGAGGCGGAGGTAGCGGGCGGCGGGCAAGGTCACGGGGATGTCATTGCCGCTGTATCCGGCGGCGCCGGTGGCGAGTGCGAAGTTGACGGTGCCGGCGGAGGCGTAGTTCACGTTGTCCGAGCTGGTGAAGATTTCAACCTGATCGGGGCCGATGATGTTCGCCTGGGTTCCGAGCACGGTATTGAGTGTCGGGTCGTTGTATCCCCATTCGCGAATGCGTGTGACCTGATAGAGAGCGCCGAGGTCGCAGGTAATCTGGGGGGCGAGGTCGTTCGGGGCGGCGATGTTGCCGTTGCTGGTCCAGACCAGCGCGTTTTCGCCGATGCCGTGGGTGCTGCCAGCGGAGCCGAGGCCGGTCAAGCCGCTGCCATTGATGGTATTGTTAGCATCGCGATTGAGGCCGAACAGGTTTTCGCTCGAAACGGCAGCGACGGTGACCGGGGAGATCAGATCTCCGGTGACTTCGCCGCTGAGTTGGACGGTGACGGTGGGAGTGAAGGGATCGTTGGTGGTGAGTGCAAGCGTGGCGGTATGATAGCCCGGGGCCGCCGGATTGTATGTGACTTCGACGGAGTCAAAGCCGCCCGGCGTGATGGGCGCGGGCAGGCTGGTGACGGTGAACGCCGCCGCTCCGGGACCAGTGATCACGGGAGCGGAAACGGTCAGGTTGGTGGCTCCACCGTAGTTGTCCACGAACACATCATCGACGACGGGGCCGGGCAAAGTTGGGGTATTTCCGAAGTCGAGCGAGGGATCGATGGCGATCTCCGGATCGGTGACGTCCACGGACAAGTCCACATCGATGGTAGGTGCCGAAGGGTCGTTGGTGTTTAGAGTGAGAGTGGCCGTACGGGTGCCACCGGCGGTCGGGATGACATTGACCGTGAAATCGGCGTTGCTGGCGGCGGGAACGCCTAGCGGGAAGGCCGTGCCATTGCTGAAATCACCCGCATTCGGACCGGAATAAGACGCGCCGGTGATGTTGTAGCCGGTTGATGCGCCGTTGACGACTTGGACGGTCAAGGTGGATGGCGTGCCATCACTGGTGCCGCTAACGGAAAGCGGGGCGAACAAGCCCGGTTCGACAGAGCGGATGAGAATGCCGGCGAGCATGGGCGGGCTGTTTCCGGTGACGTTGGAAACAGAGAGCGTGAGCGTGGTTTCACCGGTGACGGTGAATTTGACCAAGGCACCGTCGTTGGTGCCGCCATCGCCGAACTGGGCGTTCTGAGTCACGCCGCCGAGGGTGTAGTTCTGGTCCTCGTTTTCCGACCGCGTGTCGCCTGATAGAAGCTGGATGAAGTAGAAGCGGTTGGCGTCCAGTCCGGTGATGGTGAAGTTCAGGGCGTCTGCGGCTACTCCCGGAAAACGCTGTGTGTCCACCGCGTCGTTCATGACGCCGGCGAAGTCGCCGGTGGTCGTCCAGAGGAAGCCGTTGAGGTCGAGGTTGCGCAGGGATGTTCCGGCACCTGTCGGGGCACCCGGCGTGAGTGTGGCACCGGCACCGACCACCGGGGTGCCCGCCGTTAGCGCGGCACCGGTGAAACTGATGCCGTTGATGGTGGCACCGGACGCGGCACCGAGATTGAGGGCGAGGTCCACGGTTCCGGTAGAAGCCAGGATGGTCCCCGGGGTGGAATTCGCGTCGATCGACACGACTCCATCGGCGGTGACGGCCGAGTGGGCCGGATTCGTCCCGCTGAAAAGCAGGGCGGAAAGTAGGGTTAGCAAGGGGCGCGGTAGGGATTTCATTGGGGCTGCGGGAATTGGGTTGATTGGCCTTCCGCAGGCCTCCCACGATAACCGGCAGCAGCTCGGTGCCTCGTGAAAGAACCTTGAAAGGGACGCTTACGCACGATCTACACTCAAGCCGAATGATGCGCTTGGCGCTATTGCGAAATATCCCAATTCACTTTCAAAATCTGAAAGCAGGATGTGGCGGCCCGCCTCAGGTCGGAGGGCGGCGCGGGGAGTCCGGGAGATTCCATCAGATCGGCGAATGCAGCCGCGAATTCCGGTGATCAACGCGGTATTGGGATGGCCGGCAGCCAACGGTTTTGGAAAACACCGAACTGAGATATTGCTCGCTGCCAAAGCCGGCCCTGCGGGCGACATCGCGCAGCGGCAGGGCGGTTCGGGCCAGCAAGTCCTTGGCGCAATCGAGCCGGACCCGGCGGATTTCGAGATCGATGGAGCGGCCAATGAGTGCCTTGCAGCGCTTGTCGAGGGTGTTGCGGGAGAGGCCGGCCTGCTTGGCGACCTCATGGGCCTGAAGACCATGGCATGCGCGTTCGCGGATCGTCCGCAGGGCGACGGCCAGCGTCTGATCGGCCACGCACAGCAAGTTGGTGGATTGCCTGGGCACCAAGCCGACCGGAGCGACCAACTGCCGTGAGGGAATCTTGCCGCCATTGGACATCAGTTGTTCCAGCAATTTCGCGGCGGCGTAGCCGATTTGGAATTTCCCCTGCTCGATGCTCGAAAGCGGAGGATCGGCGAGTTCGCAGACGATGTCGTTGTCCACCCCGATCACCGCGACGTCATCGGGCACGCGGAGGCCCAGCGACTTGCAGGCTTCCAGCACGTGGCGGGCGCGGTAATCGTAACATCCCATGATACCGATGGGCAGCGGCAGCTTGCCCAGCCAGCCGGAAAGTTCCGAAAGCACATCCTGCCATTGGGTCGCAGTCGTGTGACGGCCGTGGAAGGCATGGCAGGCGAACCCTGCTTTGGCGAGGCGTTCTGAGAATCCTTGTTTGCGGTTCATCATCCAGACATTCGTGCGGTTCTTCGGATAGCCGCAGAATGCGAAGTTCCTCAAACCGCAATCCATCAGATGCTCGGCCGCGAGGCGACCGATGGTTTCATCATCGGTGGCCACGTAGGGGATACCACTTGCGGGGTCGTGCCAGCCGCGTCCTCCGCCCACCGCGACGATTGGCTTGTCAACTCCGCGGAGCGCGCGCACCACATGCGGATTGTCGAAATTCACGATCAGTCCATCCCCGTCCCAGCCATTGAAATCCGGGATCCGCTGGTGTTCGACTTCCTCTACGAAAACCGACCAATCATGCCGTTCCCGGACGTACGAGGCGATCCCCTGGAGGATGCCGCGGTCGAAATTCTGCCAGAGTTGGAGAATCACCGCAACTTTCCGTCTCGCATGCATGAGTGGATAACTCACCGCATCCGGGGAGCGAGTCAAGCCCGCCCCGATGTTGCCATGCTGTGGCCCCCGTCATTCAGCGAGCAATTCGATCTCGGCAGCTCCGGCGTAGGGCTTGTCCTGCACGCCGCGCAGGGAAACGAAACGCAGCCACTTCACATGATAGCTCCGCGGGAAGAGGTGCACGCGTTGGCTTGGGTCGTTGAGCAGATTGCCGAACTCGGCCTGCCCGAGCGTTTTCCAATCCTTGCCGTCAATGCTGGCTTCGATGCGCCATGCCTCGACCATGCTGTCCGGCACTCGTTTGTCCTGGCGTGGCAGGTAGGCGAAACCACGGATGCCCCGCTTCTCCGGCATCTCAATCGTCAGGTGGATCGGGTGACCCGGATGTCCGTCCGCCCAAGAGGAGTGCCAGAAGCTTGACGGGTTGCCATCAATCGCCTTGGCGGCTTCGTAGCCGGCATGTTCACTGCTTGCCGTGACCTTCCATGCGTGCGGCAGGATGCCAAGCGTCACTCTGGAGACCGAACCCATTTGCGCGCCCACCACACTGCAAGCGCGCACCTCGCCGCCATCCGGCAGACCGAAGGGCCCGCGGTAAGGCGTTGATGACAATGTCGGATCCGAGGCGTCGGTCGTGTAATGAATGACTTGAGCCACATCACCCGGCTTTCCGGCGCCAAGCTCCACTTTGCCGGCGGCGTTTCGCGAAATCGTCACGGCTCGCGGCGGAGCGGCGTCATAGTGGGCGCGGAAGGTGGCGATCGACGGCGCGTTGCGCGAATCGAGGATGCGCACGCGGAACTTCGAAGTCCTGACATCGGCGATGCGGTGGATGCGTTTGTAGCCGATCACTCCGGACTTGGAGACCTCCTTCCATGCGCCATCGACCCATGCGTCCACGGCGTGGGATTTCACCCGCTGGCCGACCTGGCTAATCGCTTCCTGCAAGGCGATCCGGTTGATGGTTTGCGCGGTGGGAAGATTGATTTCAAAGCTTCCGTTGTTCCCATCCGCCTGCCAGAAGGTGTCGAGATCCGAACTGTCGATACCTTTGGCGGAAGTGGTGAACCCCGCGGCAAGATCCGTCCCGTAGGTGGCGCGAATCCTCCGACCGACATCAGCCAAACAAGTGACATCACGCGGACCCAGTTTGCCGTTGCTGGCCGGCGGCACGTTGAGAAGGAAGACGGCATTGCCACCGACGGAGCGTTCATACATGTCGAACACATCATCGGCGGAGCGGACGCTCTGTTCGTGTTCATTGCGCCAGAACCAACCGCTTCGGATCGAGACATCGACCTCGGAAATCATGTAGTTGAGGAATCTGGCCGGGTAGGTTTGACCATAGACCTCGTAGTTGCGGGCGAGGATTTGTGCGTCAGTCCCGATTTCCTGAGGGACCCTATCGAGCCCGGACAAGGCCATGTCCGAGACGGGGATGACGTTCCATTCGTCGGCACGGGTGCCGCCGTGTTCGTTGCCGCACCAGCGAATGTCCGGCCCGCCGAAAATCACGGCTTCGGGCGCGAGTTTGCGGATCATATCGAACCAGAGATCCTTGCGGTAGGTCTGGTCTCCCTTGCGCTTCGGATGGGCACCGTCAAACCAGACTTCATGGATGGGGCCATACTCGGTGAGCAACTCGTAGAGTTGGTTCATCAAGTAACGGTTATAGTCATCAATCTGATAGCGGAACACCGGCGCGCCGGGTGTCGTCTCACGAGCCTTGGCAGGATCCGTTTGGAAACTCTCGGGCTGGGTGGGAATCACGGATTCCGCTGGTTTCGACCCGTTGCCGTAGAGACCGTCCTTGCTCTCGATCTGGAAAA
>JBIPND010000190.1:0-6294 GCA_044374015.1 Luteolibacter sp.
TTAATCCATGAGCTGCGACCATTCGCCCACGCGTGCATTGTCTTCAGCGCTGATCCAGACGTTGGCGGTCATCAGTTGGAATCCCAAGACGACCAAAGCCGCCACGAAGCCCACGATCGAAAGAATGTTGACGATGGTTTCGTTGCCATCCTCATCCTCGTCGTCACCTGCGGAAACCATGGTTCCCATTTGCTGAGGCGGAGGAGAGGAGCCGAGAGGTTGGGTCGGCGGCTGAAGTTGGACCGTGGCCTTAGGCAGGGCCATCGTCGGCACGCCACCGGCGGGTCTGACACCTGAAGCCGTAGGCGCGCCGCTGGTGGCCAAGCGGATGGTAGGGGCCGGAGCCATGGATGGAGGCGCGCCAGCCGTCCGCAGCGGGATGGTCGGGGCCGGAGCCGGCGGACGGGGTGCACCGCCAGGGACGGTGGCCGTCGGCGGTCCGCCGGGGATCGGCGGCTTGACGGGCGGAGCCATCGGCACGCTGGCCGATGGGACGGCTGGTGGTGCATCGGCCGCTTTCAAGGTGACGCGAACGGTTTCCTTCTTGAGAGGAACACTTGACGTTTGCTTCGACGGAGCTGGTGGTTGGTTTTCGTTATCGCTCATGCGCTCACAGGGTTTTAATTCCTTCGAAACCGAGTAAGGCAAGTTGCCCCCCCTCTGTCAAACCCCCAACTCGGGATTTCTCAAAATTTCGTAAATCGCTTATTCCTAGTGAATTGCATGGGCGTCACCGGGAAATTTGCGGGTCAAGAGCCCGCGCAGGCGATGACTTGGATGCCTCCGCCCAGTTCAAAGATCCCGTTGGCGGCCCACAACCTGAAATGGGGACCAAGACCGGGACGCTAACAGGTGACGACTCCGGCGGCGGGACGGCCGCGGAAACTCCCGTGCATCATTCGATTTTTGATGATCTTTCGCGCGCGTCGTGATTCCTATTCGCGCAACCATTATGTCCGCAGAAAAGACCGCCATCAGCCCGACCCGCGCCCAGGATTTCCCCGAGTGGTATCAGCAAGTGATCAAAGCCGCCGACCTGGCCGAGAATTCGGAAACCCGCGGCTGCATGGTGATCAAGCCATGGGGCTACGGGATTTGGGAACTCATCCAGCAACAGCTCGACCGCCGCTTCAAGGCGACCGGCCACCAAAACGCCTATTTCCCCCTGCTGATCCCGCTCTCCTACCTGGAAAAAGAGGCCGAACACGCCGAAGGATTCGCCACCGAGTGCGCGGTGGTCACCCATCACCGCTTGGAAGTGGTCAAAGATCCACTGACCGGCAAAACCAAAATGATCCCCAGCGGCGAACTGGCCGAGCCCTACGTGATCCGCCCGACTTCGGAAACCATCATCGGTGCCGCTTTTGCCCGCTGGATCGAATCTTACCGCGATCTGCCGCTGCTGATCAATCAATGGGCCAACGTGATGCGTTGGGAAATGCGCCCGCGGCTTTTTCTGCGCACCGCCGAGTTTCTCTGGCAGGAAGGCCACACCGCCCACGAGACGAAAGATGAAGCGATCGTCGAGACCCGGATGATCCACGGCCAGTATGAGGAATTCCTCCGCGATCACCTGGCAATCCCGGTCGTGCCGGGCGAAAAGACCGAGAACGAGCGTTTCCCCGGAGCCGACATGACGCTCACCGTCGAAGCGATGGTCCAGGACAAAAAGGCGATCCAAGCCGGCACCTCCCACTACCTCGGCCAAAATTTCTCGAAGGCACAAAACATCTCCTTCACCGGTCGCGACGGCACGGTCCAGCACGCCCACACCACCTCGTGGGGCGTCTCCACCCGCCTGATCGGCACCTTGATCATGGCGCACTCGGACGATGACGGGCTGATCCTGCCGCCGCGCGTCGCCACCCAGCAGATCGTCATTTTACCGATCACACCCAAGGAAGACACCCGCGAGGCGGTGCTGGCATCCTGCCAGGCCCTCGCCCACACCCTGCGCCACCAATCGTTCCGCGGCGACCCGCTCCGCGTCCATGTCGATACCCGCGACCTTTCCGGCGGCGTTAAAAAATGGGAGTGGGTGAAAAAAGGCGTGCCGATCCGCATCGAAATCGGCCCGCGCGACATCGAGACCCGCAAACTCTGCATGCAGCGCCGCGACCAACCGGTCGGCGAAAAACAATTTTCCGAAAAGGACGAGTTTCTCCAGCGGGTGACGGATATTTTATCGGAAATCCACAATTCGCTGCTCGACCGCGCCACCACTTTCCGCGACGCCAACATCACTGCCTGCTCCGAGGTGGCGGATTTCCACGCCCATTGGTCGCAGGAAAACCCCGGCTGGCTGCTCACCCCGTGGGCCGGAACCCGCGAACAGGAAGAGGAACTTTCCAAGCAGCATAAAATCACCATCCGCTGCCTGCCTCTCGACAGCGTCAAGCTGCCAGCCACCGGCGGCAAGTGCTTCCTCACCGATCAGGAAACCAAGGTCCGCGCGCTCTGGGGCAGGAGTTACTAGGCCGATGGCCATCGGCCGGGAGCTTCGTTTCGCGGCCCGGAGTTCAAGCTTGCCTCGTCAAGAGCACGGTAAACCGTGAACTCCGGACCGCTGTCCGGTGGCAAAACCGCAAATCAATCCCCGTCTTTTTCGCCGGTGGGTTGAGCGTGGGACTCACTTTCGAGGCCGTGCTGATCGACCAGGTCGTCGTGACTGTGATTCACGAAAACCGAACTGCCGAGCGGGCGATGATCGCCGACGACCGCCTTGACCCCTCGCGCCACGAGATCCGCCACCTGGGCCCCGGTCTCCGCGACCACCCACATCGAAGACGGGGCTGCTTGGTTGAGGAAATCCGCATCATGCGCGACCGAAGATTCCTCGTTCTCGATGTGGCTCAGGAGCATTTCGATTTTTGCCAGGCGCACCGAGTCCGGTTCGCCCCGTTGAATGGATTCTTCGAAATTCCGTTGTAGCGCCTTTTCTTCGATTTGCAGGGCATACAAACGGCGGCGGAGTGCGGACGCGGCCGGCATGCCGATTTCCTGGACTTCAACGGCGAGTTGTTCGAGCTTGGCCTCCGCCTCCGCAATTTTGGCGGCAAGCGGCGAGAGTGAGTCTGGGGAGGGATTCATGGAGTGCGCTGAACTGATGTTCAGGGGTAGCCTAAGGAAATTTCTCCATGCCACAATGATTTTTTAGGCCAGGAGTGCCCCACACCGGTTAGAACGGGACATCATCATCGAAGTCGTCTTCGTCGCGAAGATCCCCCAAGGCGGGTTCCGCGCCCGCCGCAGCTTGGCGGCGGGGTGCGGCCTCGGACGAGCCAGACGGTCCCGGCGACGCGCCGTTGGCCGCCTGGATTTTCCAACAGGAAAGACTTACGTAATGCTTTCCATTGTACTCATTTCCGCGGATGTCGAAGCTGACCTGCACCTCTTGGCCAGTCTCGAACGAGTCCAGCAACGGGCATTTGTCCTTCACGATTTCGAACTTGAGATCCTGCGGGTATTTGTCGTTCCCGGTGGTCACGACGAACTCACGCTTGCTGAAACCACTGGGGAAATTCTGGGTCTCGCTGATCAACTTGATTTTTCCAACTGCCTCGTACATGCCCCGACAATGTTTCCGTCCGCGCGGCGATGTCAAACCCTTGGGCGGAAAATCAGCGATCCGTCGGCGAATTCCGCGAAGCCGCCGCCCGACTCCGCGAGCCACGCCGGGACCTGGAAGCCGCCTTCCGGTTGTGCAACCCTGCCCGGCCGACCGGCAGGTGGTCGATCCCGGTGCGTGACACCGTGATGGCAGGATCCAAAACGTTTCGCGCCAGGACCGCATCAAACTCGCCAGCGGCGGAATCATCCGGCAGCACGATGGCACGCCGGACCTCCCGGAACATCACCGCCAGCCAAACCACCATCGCGAATCCCAGCGCGCCGGCAACGATCCATCCGATGGCGAGGCCTTTGCCCAAAAACAAGGCGACCACCAGCGAAATTCCGCCAACCCACGCAAGAGACGCCGCCAGCAGAAGCATTAGCAGTTTCGAGGGTTTGAAAGAGGCGCTCAAGGAATCGTTTATTATCAATCAACATTCGCTTTGCCAAGCTCTAAAGCAATACGCGATGGCGTAGGTCTTGCGTAGGTCTTGCGTCGGTGGGCAGGGCAATTTTTTGGACCATCACCTGTGAATCACCCGGTTTCAGGGACCACTTCGACTGCGGGCCAAGATCGGTGACTGCCGGGGTCTCGCCGCGACTGTGCAGTGGCCCCACCACCTCACCCCGGTGCCAACTTATCAGTGCGGGGCGGTTTGCGGCCTGCGCACGCCAACTTCATCGCCCACGCTCAACGCGAGTTCGTCGAGTTGCTTGCGGGAAAGTTCGATATCGAGGAACTGGCCGTCGGCAAGCTTGACAGTTAGGGTGGCGACGGGGCCGGCGGAGAACAGATGTTGGACGCGGGCGAGACGGTCGGTGAGCGGGTCGTATTCCGCCGCGAAGACCACTTCGAGTTCGTGCGGGCGGACATAACTGACCGGCCCACCGTAATCGGCGATTTTGTTCACATTACCAAGGAACTCGTAAACGAACGGGCTGCGCGGGTGGTCGTAGATGGTTTGCGGATCGCCGACCTGTTCGACGCGGGCGTTGCGCATGACGACGACCTGGTCGGCGAGTTCGAGCGCTTCCTCCTGGTCGTGGGTCACGAACAGCGTGGTGAGGCCGATTTCATCGTGGAACTGCCGAAGCCAGCGGCGCAGGCTTTTGCGGACTTGGGCGTCGAGCGCGCCAAAAGGCTCATCTAGCAGAAGCACCTTCGGCCGGATCGCCAGCGCGCGGGCGAGGGCGACGCGCTGGCGCTGGCCGCCGGATAGTTCATGCGGGCGGCGTTTGTCGAGGCCTTCGAGTTTCACGAGTTTGAGCAACTCGGACACGCGGTCGTGGATTTCCGCCTTGGCAGGTCGCCGGGACCGCGGCAGCACGCTCAGCCCGAAGGCGATGTTTTCGGCGATGGTCATGTGCCGGAACAATGCATAGTGCTGGAAAACGAAGCCAACCCCGCGCTTGCCGGCGGGGATTTCGCTCACGTCCTCGCCGTGGAAGGCGATTCTGCCATCGCCCGGATCGGCGAAATCCAGCCCGGCGACAATCCGCAGCAGCGTGGTTTTTCCCGAACCGGACGGGCCTAGCAGCGCCGTCAGCGAACCGTCCGGGACTTCCAGAGACACGTTCTCGAGCGCGGCGTAATTACCGAAGGTCTTGTTGATGGATTGGATCGATATGGACATGGATTTGGGATTGGAGATTTGAGATCGGACGCTTCAATGTTTGCTGCGGGCGGAGTGGCCAGATAAATGTTCGACTAGGCTCTTCATGCCGAGCGTCACGAGCGCGAGCAAGGCGAGCAGCGTGGCGCAGGCGAAGGCGGCGCTGAATTGATACTCGTTGTAGAGCACCTCGATGTGGAGCGGCAGCGTGTTGGTTTCCCCGCGGATGTGGCCGGAGACCACCGACACCGCGCCGAACTCGCCCATGGCGCGGGCGTTGCAAAGCAGCACGCCGTAGAACAATCCCCACTTGATGTTAGGCAGCGTGACCCGGAAAAAAATCTGCCAGCCCCGCGCACCGAGCGTGACGGCGGCTTCTTCCTGGTCGCTGCCTTGGGATTCCATTAGCGGAATCAACTCCCGTGCGACGAAGGGAAACGTCACGAACACGGTGGCGATGACAATTCCGGGAAAAGCGAACACGATCTTTGGGTCCGCCAACCATGCGGATAGATCCGCGAACAGCCAGCCGAAGCCTTGATACTGCGCCAGCCACGCGCTGTATTGCGCGGCGGGCGCGAACGCCTCCGCCATCGCCGCCGGCGGGAACCAGCCTTTGGAACCGAAGATCATGATCCACACCAGACCGGCGATGACCGGCGAGACGGCGAAAGGCAGATCGATGAGTGAGAGCAGGAACGCGCGACCCTTGAAGCGGTATTTGGTGACGAGCCATGCGGCGGAGACGCCAAAAAGCGTGTTCAGCGGCACAGCAATCGCGGCGGCCATCACGGTCAGCTTGATCGCCGAGAGCGCGACCTCGTCGTGCAGCGAGGCGAGGAACACCTCCCAGCCGCGGCGCAGCGCTTCCGCAAAAACCGCGCCTAACGGCAGCAGCAGGAATAACGACAGGATGAGGACCGCGGAGGCGATGAGAATCCTGCGGACGAACGGAGACTCGGTGGTGGAAGGACGGAGGGCCATGGTATCAGCGGTGTTGCCAGTCGAGCCGGCGTTGCAGGAGATTGATGAGGAAAAGCAGGGCGAAGGAGACCAGCAGCATCGCGGA
>JBIPND010000191.1:0-6276 GCA_044374015.1 Luteolibacter sp.
CGCCACGCAGCGCGCCGGTCGCTGCCAGGACCGCCGCTCCGCTGTAGTTTTCGGAACCTGCCAGCACCGCCACCCGCCCGGCCATGCCTTTGTGGAAATCGAAAGGCCGCGGAACCTTTCCGGCGTCGAGGGTTTGGGGAGTGATTGCTTCGAGCGAACCCGCGCCGTGGCACGTGAGAACGTCCACCGGAACGATGGCCAGCGCGCCGGTCGAGGCGGCGGCATGGCCTTGGAGCAGGCCGATCTTGGCATTGCCGATCATGAAGGTGATGTCGGCGGTGACGGTCTCATGAAAAATTTCGCCGGTCTCGGGATCGATGCCGGACGGCAGATCGACGGCGGCGACCCGCGCGCCGGCGTGTTGGCGGAGCCACTCCATTTCCCGGGCGAGCGGAAGCAACGGCTCGCGCAGCGGACCGCGACCACCGCTTCCGTGCAGTCCGTCCAACAGCACCAGCGGCCGGTCCAAATCCTGCCAGGACGGCGGCGTGTCGAGCGGCTGAGAGAGCCCCAGTTCATGCCATTTTCCGTGAGTGAGCGGGGCAAATGCTTTGATGGGGTAAGCGCTGCGGGCCGCGATTTTCCAACCGAATCGATCGCGCAGAATCCTCAGCGCGACCAGGGTGTCGCCCGCATTGTGGCCTTTTCCCAAATACCCGAAGGCAGTGCCCGGATGCGGAAAAAACCCACCGATCGCCGATCCCAGCCGTTCACCCGCGAGTTCCAACAGCCGCTCTTCGGTCCAGCCGTTGGCCATCGCGGCGGCCTCGGCGGCCAGCATTTCGGGGATCGTGACGGCACCCATGGGGTGAAGCTAAGCGATTTGCCGGACTGATACAGCGGAAAACGATCCGCTTAGCGTCCGCGGCGATAGCGTTGGATGCCATCGACGATGCCTTGGGCGATCGACTCGCGGAACCAGGCGGATTTCATCCGGTTGCGCTCCGACGCATTGCTCACAAAGCCGCCTTCGACGAGAATCGACGGAAGTTTGCAATTCCGGATGACATAAAAGCGGGCGTACTTGGCGCTGCGGTCCACGGTGCGGGTGCGGCTGACGATGCCCCGTTGCACAAACTGGGCCAGCGACTGGCTTTCGGCACCATGGTAGAAAGTTTCCAGTCCGCTGACGTGCTGTTTCCACGTGTAGTTGTAATGGATGCTGACAAAAATCGCGTTCTTGTAGCGGTTGGCGGTGCTGACGCGCTGGGGGAGGGAGATGAAATAATCACTGCGGCGGGTCATCACCGTTTGGTAACCGAGGCTTTTCAGCTTCGATTCCAAGCGATAGGCGGTGTCGAGCGCGAGGTGCTTTTCATAAACCCGGCCCCACTGGCCGCCGTTGTCGTGGCCGCCGTGGCCCGCGTCGATCACCACGGTTCGGAAATTGGCGGCCTGGGTGGTGGTGGCCGTGAACAGGCACACGGCCGAGAGTGCGAGAAATTGAAGGAAAACTTTCATAAGTGCTAAAGTTTTTAAAACGGTTAAGAAATACTGATATTTTATAAAATTGGCAAGTTGAATCCACAGGTGAGGGGAAATTTGTGGCTGGGCGGACGGCTCAATAAGTGATGGCGGGGCGGTCGGAAGCCTTGCGGACTTTCGCTTTAGCCTCGGCGGCGGCCTTTTGATCGAAGGGGATGCTATTGGCGACGCGCACGGTGCCATCGCCGAAGGTGAGAAGCTGGGGGTCGCCCTGGGTGCCGCGTTCGTGGATCTGGCGGTTGACCAATCGGCCGTCGGTGTCGATTTCGCAATGCACCCACATCGTGGGAGTGGCGAGGAACATGACGTGCATCCGTTGCTGGCGGTCGACGGTGACCAGCGGCTTGCGCAGCATCAGGGAGTCGCCCAGCAGGAAGGTGCGGACCATCAGGCCGGTGCGGTCATCGACGACTTGGGCGTAAACCTGGTTTTTTTGATCGCCGGCGAAGTTGAGAACGCGGAACTGGCGGGCCTGGCCCGTGCGTCCGGGGATGCCGACGGACTGCGACCAGTAGAGCCGGCCGGGGCTTTGGTTGAACAGCACGCGGTTGGTGCCGGTGCCGTCCATGGTGGTTCCTGGCATCCGGATCACGGCTCCGACATTGAAATTTCCGGGTTCGGTGAGCACGAAGTGTTGCGACAGATCCACCTCGCGGGCCAGGGTTTCGCCGGCCTTGATGGTCATTTTCCCGAAGGCCACCTTGCTGCGCGGGGTGGCGGAGTTGCCGCGACCGTCCTTGATGATGAAATTGAGCCACTGCGAGCGACCGTCGCTGGCGAACGTCAGTTCCCGTCCGGCGTGGTTGGTGACGGTGACCACCGCGAGCACCGGTTCGCCGGCGAGGTATTGTTTTTTTGAAAGACGCAGGGAGGTCGCCAATTGCGCATGAGCCGTGCCGATGAGGGCAAGCGCTAGGGTTAAGATGCCGAAATTGCGAACGAACATGAGGGCTGAGAACTAGCCCAGACCCGCGAAAGCGTCAATCTAACCTCGTAATGCGTCACCATAATGGTGATTTCGGCCCCGCGGGATTTCAACACACCGCGAGTGTTCGCCGTTGACCGTGATAGGGATTCGCTCCATTGACTCCCACTCAACGATGATCAAGAGCATTTTCTGTCTAGCCGCTTCTCACTCATGGCTCACGCCGGTTGGTAGATACAGCGTCATCCAAAAAGATGCGAACCATCGCTCCTCGCTCTACGGCAACCACGTGATGAACGGCAAGATCGTGAAGGAAAACGTCGATAACCGCAAAACCCTGCGCCCCGCCGACAGCAAGTTCGAAGGCGTGCCGATGCCGTATTTCCGGCGCTTCACCGGTGCTTATGGCCTGCATGCGGGAAATGTCCCCGGTTATCCCGCATCCAGCGGATTCGTCCGCTTACCCAAACGCCACGCCAAGCGCTTTTTCAACGCGGTCCAGATCGGAACCCCGGTGGTCGTCCAACGCTGAACCAGTTAGGCGCTGCGAACCCCTGCGCATCCACTTCATGCCCGATCCCGCCTCGCTTCCGATTTGGAAAATCCACGCCGACATCCTGCGCACGTTGCGCGCCGGCAACCGCCTGGTGCTGGTCGCGCCCACCGGCTCGGGCAAGACCACCCAGGTGCCGCAGATGCTGCGCGATGCCGGCATCGCGGGCGACAAAATGATCGTGGTGCTGCAACCCCGGCGCGTCGCCGCCCGCAGCGTGGCCACCCGCGTCGCCTGGGAGCGGCAAGGGAAACTCGGTGCCGAGGTTGGCTATCAGATCCGCTTTGACGACCGCACCAGCGTCGGCACCCGGATTTGTTTTGTGACCGAAGGCATCCTGCTGCGCTGGCTCCAGGACGACCGCACCCTGTCTAACATCGGGGCGGTGCTCTTCGACGAATTCCACGAGCGCAATCTGCTCAGCGATGTCGCCCTCGCCCTGGTGAAAAATTTGCAGCAAACCCAGCGCCCCGATCTGGTCATGCTGGTGATGTCCGCCACGCTCGATGCCGAGCCGGTCGCCGCGTATTTGGATCCCTGCCCGATCCTCATTTCCGAAGGGCAGAGTTTTCCGGTGGAGGTCGTCTATCAGTCACAGCCCGATGCGCGGCCGATCACCGCGCAGGCCGCCGCCGCTGTCGAGCGCATCCTCAACGACGACGATGCCCCCGGCGACATCCTCGTTTTCATGCCCGGGCGCGGCGAAATCAACGCCACCCTCGATGCCCTGCGCGGCCTGCGGACCGGGGAGCGCGTGGCCTGCATTCCCTTGCACGGCGAGCTCGAACCGCAGGAACAGGACCGCGCCTTCGCCCCGAACGCGCTGCGGAAAATCATCGTCGCCACCAACGTCGCGGAAACCAGCATCACCATCGACGGCATCCGCCACGTGGTGGACAGCGGCGTCGCCCGCGTGGCCCGCTACGACGCCGAACGCGGGATCGGCACGCTTCTGCTAGAGCCGATCAGCCGGGCCAGCGCCGACCAGCGCAAGGGCCGCGCCGGCCGCACCGCACCCGGCACCTGCCATCGCTTGTGGACCGTGATCGGCCACCAAACCCGCGAGGAACGCAACACCCCGGAAATCCAGCGCAGCGATCTGGCGGAAGTCGTGCTGCTGCTGCATTCGTTAGGCATCCGGGAAGCCGCCAGCTTCGACTGGCTGGACAAACCCGATCCGCAGGCGGTGCTGCGCGCCGAGCGCCTGCTCACCCTGCTCGGGGCCTTGCTCGATGCGGAGCTAACACCCATCGGCCGCCAAATGCTGCGCCTGCCGATGCACCCGCGCTACTCGCGCATGTTGGTCGAGGCCAGCCAACGCGGCTGCGTGCCGGATGCCGCGTTGTGCGCCGCCCTTGTTAGTGGTCGCGATCTGCTCGCCCGGCTGGACCGCGATGACGCCCAAACCCAGGCCGCGCGCGAAATGTTCGAGACCAGCGGCGACTCGGATTTCATCACCCTGATGCGCGCCTACGACTTCGCCCAGGCGAACCGCTTCAGCTTCGAGCGCTGCCGCAGCTACGGCATCAACGCCCAGGTCGCCCGCCAGGTCGAGCAGACTTGCCAACAAATCCTGCAGGCCGCCCACCAGCAGCGCCTCTACGACCGCGACTCCAGCAGCCCGCCAAAAACCGCCGACGCCCTGCTGCGTTGCCTGATGGCCGGCTTCGTCGATCAACTCGCCAAACGCCGCGAACCCGGCAAACCCGCCTGCGATCTAACCGAGCAGCGGCAGGGCCAGCTCGTCCGTGAAAGCGTGGTCCAGGACGCAGCGTTTTTCGTCGCCGCCAGTCTGCGTGAAACTCCTTCCCGCCAAACTCTGCTCAGCCTCGCCACCGCCGTGAAGCCCGAGTGGATCGCCGGGATGTTTCCCCAACACCTGAGCACCACCATTGAACACCTCTTCGACGCGACTAACAAACGCGTTGCCGCCACCAAACTCACGCGCTACCGGGATCTCGTCATCGAACAGAAACCGCAGCAACGCGAGCTCGATCCCGCCGCCAGCGGACGCTGCCTTGCCGCAGCCCACCGCGACGGGGCCTTCGAGCTGCCGCTGATGGATCACCGGCTCAAACAATTCATCGCCCGCGTGAACCTGGTCCACGCCATCCTGCCCGAACTCGAGTTCGCCCCCTTCGATGCCGCCGCCATCACCGCCTGCCTCGCCCGCGCCTTCAAGGGCCTTTCGTTAGTAAAAGAGGCCCAGGCCGCGCCTCTAACCCATGCCTTCCACCAGCATCTCGAAAAAGGCCAAACCTCCTGGCTCGACGAGTTGTTGCCGCTGACGATTCCATGGACCGACAAGCACACCACCAAGGTCTCCTACGTCAACGACGCCCCCGAAGCCCAGGTGAAACTGCTGGAGTGCTTCGCCCTCAAACAACACCCCGGCGTTTGCGAAGGCCGCCTCCCGGTATTGCTCAATCTCTGCACTCCCGACGGCAAACGCCTCGCCGCCACCACCGACTGGCCGCACTTCCTCGCCCGCGAATGGCCGAAACACCGCGCGACCGTGGCGAAGAAATTCCCGGGGCATGTGTGGCGTTAGTCAGGAAACGGCGCCATCCGTCCGCCGAATCGAACCGGCTAACAACAGTCCGGCGGCTTGCTGGTTGCTGCCGGTGGCGGTGACTGCGGCTTGCGGGAATTTTCCGGAGCGGATGGCTGCGACGGCGGCGATGATTTGCAGCGAGGCCGAGGTGCCCATCGCTTCGCCCAGCGTTTGCCGCGGCGACCACCGCGGGCCGGTCCAATCGCTCCAGGCGAGGGTTTCCGGGAGATCGAAACGCCGGATGCCGGTGCGGCCGTCGATGAGCAGGCAGCTGCCGTCATCGGTCGGCTGGAGTTGCTCGCGGATGGCGGTTGTGGCGGTCATCCGCGAGTGGTTGGAAAATGATACGGGATCGGGCAGGCGCAGCAATCTAACCGGTCCGTCGGCCGCTTCCAGATAGATCGCGCCGGCACCTTCGGAGGGGATGAAATTTTCCGAATACAGGCGCAGGCCCTCGGCGCTGAGCCAGTCGATCTCCTCGCTGGCGACCACCAGGCAGCCATCGACATCGCCGCGCACGATCCATTCGGCGGCGAGGTCGATGCCGTTGAAGAAACCGGTGCCATCGGCGATCAGGCTGTCGTTGGGCGAGTTGCTGCCGATCATCGCGGAGATGTGGCTGGACGGCGCGTTGAAGACGGTCTCGGGAAAAAGGATCGGGCTGGCCAGCGCCGGGTCTGCCAGAACCTCGCTGAAAAAACGGTTGGAATAATTCACGCAGCCATTGATCAGCGTGAAGATCACGCCGACGCGCAACTC
>JBIPND010000192.1:0-6267 GCA_044374015.1 Luteolibacter sp.
GGGACGATGCGGCGCTTGAAGCTGTAGGGGTCGGCGCAATCGATGAGGACGGCGGCGTTTTTCCCATCGGAGAAGCAGGCGGTGGCGGCGCCGTATTCGAGTTCGTAGATGAGGAGGAAGGGTTGCTGGCTGGGGCGGAGTTGGAAATGGCCGCCGGGGACGGCGGCGAAACCTCGGGCGGCGAGGACGCAGGTGTCGGCCACTTTGGCATTGGCGCGGGTGACGAGGCGGGAGAGCGGTGGGGCAACGGGGTAAAGGGCTGCGGCAGCCAGCGCCACGCAGAGCAGGATGAACACGAGCGGCACCAGCACGATGCCGGCGACGACCGAAATGGGGGTGACGAGGCCGAAGTGAAAGGCGGTGAGCGGGGTGGAACCGATGCCGGCGGCGAGCGAGACACCGAGGGACTGGGCGATGTTTCTGCGGAGGCGCAGCGAGAACAACTGCCAGCGGCTCATCTGGGTGAGCGGCAGGTAGAGTTCCGGTTTTGCGAGCCAGGCGAAAACGCGGGTGGTCCAAGCGGTGCCGACGGCGATGGCGGCGACCACGCCGTAGGAGAGCTGGACGCCGGCCTGAAACAACAAGCGGCCGTCCCAGAGCATGGCGGCGAGCAGGACGGTGCCGAGGGCGTTGAGCAGATCCGGGCGGCGGCGGAAAACGAAAGCGCCGAGGAAAACCGCGGCCATCCACGCCGAGCGCACGGCGGGCGGGCTGTTTCCGGTGATCCAGGAGTAGCCGAAAATGAGTGGCAGCAAACCGAGCACCGCCCAGCGTCTGGAGACGCCGAGAAAGCGCAGGATCAACCAGCCGATGCTGCCGACCATGGCGACGTGGAGGCCACTGACGGAAAACGCATGCAGCGTCCCGCTGTTGCGGAAGGCGGCGATCAGTTCTTCGGCGTCCCGGGGTTGCTCGCCGATGACGATGGCGCGGATCACGTGGGCTTGCTGGGAATCGGGCTCCAGGCCTGCGGTGACTGCCGCGCGGAAGCCGAGTCGGATGCTCGCGCCGAGTCGGGCGATTTCACCGGTTTCGACCTCGCCGTGGCTGCGGGAGGCGTCAAAAACGGCGGCGACGCCCAGGCTGCGGAGCCAGGCGGCTTGGTCGAATTCGCCGGGGTTTCGCGGTGCAGGCAATTCGGCAAAATTTCCGTGAGCGCGGATGATCGCGCCTGCCACCGGGGCTTCTCCCCTGCCCTGCCACCAGACTTTCGCGCCCTCACGAGGCCCGGCGGCGAGGGCGACCGGGGCGCTCCAAATCCGATCGCCCTTCGCATCGGCGAGGACACGGCCGTGCAGGGTGCCGCCGGGCGATTGGATCAAGATCCGTTCGGCAGTGGCGCGGGACTGGTTGCGCCAGGTAAAACCGCCGACCGCCAACAAGCCGCAACACCCCCAAGCAACGCCGTGCCGCCAACCTTTTAAACGACCACCCGCCCATCCCAGCAAACCGGCAGCAAGGCACCCGGCGACGGGGTGCTGCGCCGCAATTGCCACGCAGCTGGCGGCCACCAAGGCCGCGATGAAAAGCGGGTGCCGGCCCTCGAAATCCGCGATCCATGCCCGCAGGCGGAAGGGGGCATTCAGCATCGCGTGGGGGGAGCGGTTGTGAAATTTCCGGGTGACCGTTAAATCGGCCGCTCGGGATCGTGCGGGGGGTCGGGAGATTCTTCCGCCTCCGTCACTTCGGCGGTTGGATGCATTTGCTCCAAGTAGGCTTGTTCCTCGGCGGCGGCGGCGGCCTCGTTGGCGGCGACGCTCCAGTCGTGGATTTTGTGGCTGGCGTTGGCGGAGTGGCGGGTGCCGGGGAACTGCTCGATCACCTGATTCATGATGGCGATGGCGGAGTCGCGGTCGCCATTGATCTGGTCATAAAGCTCGGCGAGGCGGAACAGGAAATAGGCGGCGTCATTGCTTTCCCAAGCCTGGCTTTCGAGGGCGTAGCGGATGGTTTCGATGGCGGCGGCGGGATCCCCGAGGTTGTCTTTCTGGATTTTGGCGATTTCCACCCAGGGCAGGCGGTTGAGGGGATCGGCGGCGGCGGCTTGTTGGAAGGCGGCGATGGCACCTTGATACTCGCCTTGAGCCTTCAGCGAGCGGGCGTCGTGCATGACGTCACGTTCGACCATTTCCGCACTGTCGTAGACCGAATGGGTGAGGCGCTGGGCGATGGCGGGGAGGATTTGGAGGACGAAGAAAATCCCGACGAGTCCGGCGCTGAGGAAGGCGAGCAGGATGCCATTGAAGGTGCGTTCGCCTTCGATCGACTGGAATTCGGTTTTCAGCTCCGGGGCTTTGGATTCCAGGTCGCCCGCATCTTCGAGGGCTACGATCTGCGCCTCGAGCTTGGCCATTTCGCTGCCCTTGTTCGAGTAGAGCAACCAACTTCCCCCCACGAGTGCCGCGAGGACCAGATACATCAACCACTTCATCATTCGTGGATGATGAGACCAATCCGGGTGGCACTGGAAGTAAATTCTACCAGACCTTACAATCGGCGGGCGTTGCGGCCTTCGTCGATGAGTTTCCAGAAGTATTTGGAGCCGGCCAGCGCCTCATCCTCGGCCAGCGGGAGGCTGGAACGGAACTTGAAATCCGAGAAGGTGCCCTTGTGCAAGACGCGGTGGACGATGACCGAGTCCTCCTTCACTTCGAAGTAGAAGCGGTAGTCCTTGGCCCGGAACCGGTAGAGGACGCGGCCGTCGCGGTCGATCTTGCCGAAGCGCTCGCCGCTCAGGTTGTCCAGATCCGCCTTGCCGACTTTGAATTCCTCCAGCAGCTCAAGTTGCTCCAGGGTCCCGAGTCGGGAAAGCTCGGCGGCGCTGATTTCATTGAAAACGATTTGAAACACGCCGCGATGATAGGGATGCGGCGGCAAAGAGCAAAGAGCAAAGATTGGCGGCGGCGGGCAACTTTCTTCGCTTCCCGCTTGGACATCGGGCGATTCCCCTATTATCTCGGGCGGAAACGATGCGCTGCTTTTATTCACAGGAACTGGAACTGAAACTGCCGGCGGGACATCCGTTTCCGATGGAAAAATTCCGGGTGTCCAAGGACATGCTGCTCGACGGCGGGATCTTGAAACCCGAGGAAATCATCGAAGTGCGGGCGGCGGACGTGCACTTGCTCAGGCGCGTGCACGAGGCCGATTACATCCGCAAAATCGAATCCGGCCTGCTCGGGCGCAAGGAGCAGCTGATGCTCGGCCTGCCGGTGACGCCGCAGCTCTATCAGCGCAGCGCCACCGAGGTGGAGGCCACCCGTCTGGCGTGCCATGCGGCGCTGGCCGAGGGCGTCGGCGTGTGTCTGGCGGGCGGCACCCACCACGCGTTCCGCGAACATGGCGAGGGTTATTGTGTTTTCAATGATGTGGCCATCGCCATCCGCGACCTGCAGGACAAGCAGCCCAACATCAAAATCATGGTGGTGGACACCGACGCCCACCAGGGCAACGGCACGGCAGCGTTGTTAGGCGATGATCCCCGGGTTTTCACCTACTCGATCCACGTCGGCAAAAACTATCCGACGGGGAAAGTCGCCGGCTCGCTGGACATCGAGACGGTGCGCTTCGTCGAGGGCGAGATGTATTTGAAACAACTCTTCGCCAGCCTGGCCGGCGCGCTCGACAGCTTCGCGCCGGACCTCGTCATCTGGATTTCCGGGGCGGACAACCACCGCAACGACCGCTTCGGGCAAATGCATCTTTCGCTCAAGGACATCCAGCGGCGCGACGAGGTGCTGCTCGGCGCGTTCATCAAAAACCGGATCCCGGTGGCGGTGCTTTACGGCGGCGGCTACAACCGCCAGCCCGAATTCACCGCCAAACTGCACCGCAACACCATCGCCACCGCCAAAAAACTCGCGGCCGAATTCCGCGGGCTTTAAACGATTTAGGCCCGACCGCTCCCCCCCGGGTGCGATCGGGCCTTTCGCCCGCGGGCCGTAGCCGTTGCAGGCAAATCTGATGGATCCGATTGCTAGATATCTCCGGATCGAAGTGCGTCCGCAGCGTGGGTGGGGCCGGTAAACCGACCCACCACCTTGCGAACGGCGACATAGAAAACAGGAACCAGAAAAATCGCAAGCACTGTGCCAGAAATCATTCCACCGGCCACTCCGGTGCCGATCGCGTTCTGGCTGGCCGATCCGGCCCCGGTGGCGAAGACCAGCGGCATCACGCCGAGCACGAAGGCCATCGAGGTCATCAGGATCGGCCGCAAGCGCAGTTTCACCGCATGCAGCACCGATTCGATCAGTCCCCGGCCCTCTTTCTGCAGATCCAGCGCGAACTCGATGATCAGGATCGCGTTTTTGGTGGAGAGGCCGACCGTCGTCAGCAGTCCGACTTTGAAATAGACGTCGTTGGGCAGATCGCGGAAGGAAACCGCCGCCAGCGCGCCGACAATCCCTAACGGCACCACCATGATCACCGCCACCGGGATCGACCAGCTCTCGTAGAGTGCGGCGAGGCACAGGAAAACGATCAGGAGCGACACCCCGTAGAGCAGCGGCGCCTGGTTGCCGGAAATCCGTTCTTCCAGCGACTGGCCGGACCACTCGAAGCCGAGACCGGGCGGCAACTGCGTCATCATTTGTTCCATTTCATCCATCGCATCGCCCGAGCTCAGGCCGGGGGCGGCGGCGCCGACGATGTTGACCGAGGGCAGGCCGTTGTAGCGCTGGAGTTGGGGCGAGCCGAACGACCAGTCGATCTTGGTCACGGCCGACAAGGGGACCATCCCGCCGGATTGGTTGCGGACGTAAACCTTGCCGATGTCTTCGGGTTTCATCCGGAATTCCGCGTCGAGCTGGACGATCACGCGTTGCACGCGCGAGCCGTTGATGAAGTTGTTCACGTAGGCGGAACCGAAGGCGGTTTGCATCGTGCTGTTGATGTCCGCGAGCGAAACGCCGAGGGCGCTGGCCTTGTCCGGGTCGAGCTCGATTTTCATCTGCGCCGCATCCGCCAAGCCTTGGGGCCGGACCTGCATCAGCTTGGGATTCTGCGCCGCCATGCCTAACAACTGGCCCTTGGCCGCATCCAGCGCCTCATGCCCGACGCCGCCGACGTCCTGAAGCCAGAAATCAAAGCCGGACGAGGTGCCGAGCTCGGGAATGGCCGGTGGGTTGAGCGGGAACACAAACGCGTCCTTGATGCCGCCGAGGCCGATCATCGCGCGCTGGATCACGGCCTGCACTTTTTGGTCCTTGCCGGGGCGCTCCGACCACGGCTTGAGCCGCACGAACGCCAGGCCGGAGTTCTGCGCACGGCCGGCGAAGCTGAAGCCGGCGACGGTGAAGTAGTGTTCGATTTCCGGTTGTTTTGCAAAATACTCCTCGGCCTTGCGCAGCACCTCGCCGGTGCGCTCGTCGGTCGCGCCCTCCGGCAGCTGCATCAATGTTAGGAAGTATCCCTGGTCCTCTTCCGGCAGGAACGCGGATGGCATGTTTTTATAAAGCACCACCACCACGCCCACCACACACAGCAGCGCGAGCATGCCGATAAAAGTGCGTTTCACCAACACCCCGACCCACTTCTGATAGCGCGCGGTGAAGGCGTCGAACGAACGGTTGAACCAACCGAAAAACCCGCGCTTGCCGTGGAGATGGCCGGCATCAACCTGCTTCAAAAGCGTCGCGCACAGTGCCGGGGTCAGCGTCATCGCCAGGAAAATCGAAAACAACATGCACGACACCATCGACATCGTGAACTGGCGATAGATCGTTCCCACCGAGCCGCCGAAAAACGCCATCGGCACGAACACCGCAGTTAGAACGAGGGTGATGCCGATCAACGCCCCGGTGATCTGGCCCATCGCCTTGCGCGTCGCCTCCCGCGGCGGCAGTCCCTCCTCGCTCATGATGCGCTCGACGTTTTCCACCACCACGATCGCGTCATCGACGAGGATGCCGATCGCCAACACCATCCCGAACATCGTCAGCACGTTGAGCGAGAATCCGAATACCGACATCAACGCGCAGGTCCCTAACAACGCCACCGGAACCACCAGCGTGGGAATCAGCGTGGCGCGGAAATTCTGCAGGAACAGATACATCACCAGGAACACCAGCACGATCGCCTCGATGAGTGTCTTGATGACCTCCTCGATGGAGATTTTCACGAAGGTGGAGGTATCGAGCGGATAGATCACCTTCACCCCCGGCGGGAAAAATTCCTGCAAGCGCTCCACCTCCTTGCGCACGCCCTCGGCGGTGTCGAGCGCGTTGGCGGTGGGCGAGAGTTTCACCGCGGCGGCGGCGGTGGGCT
>JBIPND010000193.1:0-6250 GCA_044374015.1 Luteolibacter sp.
TGGCCGCGCGGTCCGACACCTTCCGCATCCGCGGCTATGGCGAGGCCCGCTCCAAGGACGGTATGCGGATTCTTGCCAAGGCCACCTGCGAGGCGGTGGTGCAGCGTTTCCCGGAATACCTGGATCCGGTCACGGATCCCGCTAACAATGAACCGTGGGACGAAGCCTCCGCTACCGGCACCACGCTCAACCCTGCCAACCGGAAATTCGGCCGCCGTTTCAAACTCGTCAAGTTCCGCTGGTTGAGCTCCAGTGAAATCTAATCTCACTCCCCTCATGAAAATAAACCTCCTGTTAGCGATCTTGCTCGGCATCGGTTCGTTGGCCCTTCCAGCAGGTTTACAGGCGAAAGATGAGAAGCCCGGCACCGCGGAAGCGATCAAATTCACCTGTGCCACCTGGGACACTCTGCCCAACCCTGAATTCTTCTATCATCATGACGGCGAATACCTGCCTGTCGAGCTAGCCACAGGACAGCGCTCGCAGGCCTACCCACTCAAGGGCGCTGAAGTCTTTGAGTTGTTCATCCGTAAGGCGACAGTCGCTGGCGCGGCAGATTCCAGCGCACCGCCTGAATACGAGAAGGTAGGAGTGACAGCCCTCCCGGAAGGGGCGAAGCGGATGCTCTTCATTATCGAGGCGAAAAATGAGGGCAAGGGCCCGCCGCTCCAACTCCTCGCGATCGACGACTCGTTAGATGTCTTTCCTGCCGGATCCTATCGCTTTCTCAACCGAACGCCGGGCCTGCTGCGGATCGACTTCGGCGGCGCGACTCACGACCTTCCCCCAAGCGAGTTGAAAATCGTAACGCCGGTGCTCCCGGAAGCTGGCGGATTCCTCCCTGTGGTCATCAAGAACGAGCAGGGCCTCAGCTTGTTTGAAAACCGGTTTTTAGCACAGCGCAACGGGCGCGAACTGGTAATCATCAGCCCGCCAACCCAAGGGCGGACCGAGCTTGTGATCCAATTTTTATCAGAAATTGTTCCCGTCAGCCCGCCCCATGCCAAAAAACCCGCATCCCGTAAGTAGCATGCAACAACCAAGTCTGATGATTCGGAATCGCGTCCGGCTTCTTTTACCCGCATGCGCATTCCTGTTAGCAGCATACCCTGCGCCTCTTCGTGCCCAAGCTTCTGGAAAGCCCGCTGTGGAGTTCTGCTGCGTGATCTGGGACCCGCTCCCCATGAGCGCGGTCTTCTATCGGAATGGTAAAAACTACCTGCCGCTGGAGTTCTCGCCGGGTAGCCGCTCGCAACCCTATCCCTTGAAGGAAGCGGGTCCTCTGGAGTTGTATGAGAAGGCGGCGGGTGCGGACGGAGCATCGACCTACAAGCTGTTGGGGAAGGCCCCCTTGGTCGCCGGTGCCCGGCAGATGCTGTTCTTGATCGACCCGGTTCCGAACGCGACTGGATTGCCACTCAGGCTCTTCGGCGTGAATGACGCGCTGGATGTCTTCCCGACCGGGACCATCCGCTTTTTCAACTTTTCCACCGCAGCACTGCGGGTCAAGCTCGGCGAACAAGTCAGCAAATTGCCTGCCGGTGAGATCAGCGTCGTCAAATCCAATGTCTCGGAAAATGGCGGATTCATTCCCTTCTTGATTGGCAATCCTCAAGGCGAAACGGTTTTTGAAACCCGCCTGTTCAGCCAGCCCACCGGGCGGGATATGGTTTTCATCGGTGCCCCTGCCCAGCCGGGTGGAAGAGCTCTTGTCAAAGTCCTCCCGCAGCTGATCGCACCCGAACCGCCGCAGCCCCAGGGCCAGACGCAATCCTCATCTCCGTGATGGATGTGCACGGCCCTCACTTGTCGCCATTTCAATCACACACTCCCTTTCATCGTCGTCCCCGGACCCGTCCCGTAGGCTTGGACGAAAACCTTGTAAAACTGCGCATAACTACCAAAACCCGCGCCATAGGCTGCTTCGAGCATCGTTTTGTGTCCGGGTTGGCGGCAGAGCTCCAGAAACCTGCCGAGACGCACCGAGTTGCGGTAGCGGCCCAACGAAACCCCCATCTGTCGTGCGAAGACCCGGCTCAGATAGGCCTCGCTCACGCCGCAATGACGCGCCAGTCCGGCGAGACCACCATCCACGTCACCCTTGCCTAACACTCCAAGCGCCTTTAATACTGCGGGATGAAGTGCCACCGCAGCATCGGATGTGCCGCCTGCGAGTTGGTAGCGCCAGCAAAGCAACAGAAGATGCCGTAGGCCTGCGTTCAAGGCATCGGGGTCCCCATGTTCGAAGGAAAATGCCGAGGCCACCCCGAATCCGGCCTCGCGGTTCAAAAGGTCCGAATCGAGAGCGCCCACCATCATCGTGTCCATCGTGCGTTTCACCAGATCGAAAGCCGCTGGTCCGAGCAGCGTGTTGAGCACTCCATCCACGCCTTTCAAATTGCTGCGTTTCAGAGCTTCGTATTGCACGCTGCGACATGCCGCGCGGATCAGGTCCGGCTTGAAGACTGCCACATAATATTGCGCGTCCGATGAGCGGTCCACCAGCTGATGCTCCTGGGCGGGAAACATCCACAACAACGTACGTTTGCCGAATGTGAAGCGCTTGCCGCGGACCACATAGGTGATGGTGCCCTGCACCACCAGATTCAGTTCCAGCTCGACATGGCGATGGCTCCTCAACACCGGCGGATTCCGTGACGCTTCCGCCAGAAACAGAAAGCCGTCATAAAAGTCGTTTAACTTTAAATTCTCAAGCACCAGGACAAAATTCGATCACTTTTTGTCGTTTGGCAAGAAGACATCCTTCGGTCGGAACGTTCATCCTCTGCCCTTCGCGCATGAGCCACGACACCATCATCCTGAGCAAACCGCCAACTCACCTCGATTACAGCCTGGTTGGCGAAGAGGCGTCCCGTGCCATCGAGCGCGGACTCGCCGAAGCCGATTGGTATCAGAGCCCCGTGCCCCGTGCCACGCTCCGAACTCTGCTGGAACGTAAGGACGGCCCCGCCATCCGCGACACCGTCCTTCTGTTCAGCATCCTCCTGATCACCGGTTGGGCCACCGCAGCGCTGTGGGGTTCGTGGTGGGCGGTGTTGCCCTACTTCATCTACGCGACGTTTTACGGCACCAGTTCTGATTCCCGTTGGCACGAGTGCGGTCACGGCACAGCCTTCAAGACAGACTGGATGAACAGCGTCCTCTACGAAATCGCATCGTTCATGGTCATGCGCGAGGCGGTCGTCTGGCGTTGGAGTCATACCCGCCATCACAGCGATACCATCATCGTCGGCCGCGATCCGGAAATCCAAGTGCCTCGCCCGCCGGACATGCTGGCACACATCCTCAGTCTAGTGAACGTCGGCGGATACCGGATTTTCTTTCCGAAACTACTGCTTCACGCCTGCGGCCGGGTATCCGCCGAAGAAAAGACCTTCATTCCCGAGAGTGAGTTTCCAAGAATCTATTTCCGCGCCCGCATCTACCTCGCGATCTATGCCATGGTGATCACGGTGGCCATCGCGCTCCAAAGCTGGCTGCCTGTCTTTCTGTTTGTCCTGCCGCAGTTTTTCGGGACCTGGCTGATGATCCTCCAGAACATGCCGCAGCACGCCGGCCTTGCTGAGAACGTGCTCGACCACCGCTTGAACTGCCGGACGGTTTACATGAACCCCGTGAGCCGGTTCATCTACTGGAACATGAACTATCACATCGAGCACCACATGTATCCGCTGGTGCCTTATCATGCGCTTGCCAGGCTTCATGAGGAGATCAAGGATGACTGCCCGCCGCCCTATCCATCGATTCTATCAGCCTGGAAGGAAATTCTCCCAACCCTGTTGCGGCAGGTGAAGGATCCCGCCTACCATGTGAAACGCAGGCTTCCCACCACGAAAGACCGGGCACCTGATGGGCTTCGCGCCCAAGAAACCGCGCCCGATGCCGACGGTTGGATCGAGGTCTGTGCGGCTATCGATCTCGGCCGCGAAGATGTGATTCGTTTCGACCACGGCAGAAAAACCTTCGCCCTTGTCCGCGACGCGAATGGCAGCCTGCACGCCACCGACGGCATCTGCACCCACGGCAACAACCACCTGGCCGAAGGTCTGGTGATCGGCGGCACCATCGAGTGCCCGAAACACAACGGTCGCTTCCATCTTGCCGACGGCTCACCCGCCCGAGCTCCGATCTGCCGCGGGCTGGCGACCTATCCACTCGAAGAACGTTCAGGCCGGCTCTGGCTCAACATCGCCCGTGCCGGTGGTTGCGGCGTGCGCCAACCCAAAACCCAGCGTTTCCGTGTCGTATCCAACGCCAATGTCGCCACCTTCATCAAAGAGTTGGTGCTGGAGCCAGTGGATGCTTCGCAAAACATCGCATTCGAACCGGGCGACTACCTCCAGTTCGACATCCCGGAATATGAGGAGATCGGCTTCCGGGATTTCGACATTCCGGAACCTTACGCCACGGTATGGCAGAACCAACATGTCTTCGACCTCATTGCCAGTAATCCAGACGGCGGACGGCGCAACAATTACTCAATCGCCTCCAACCGTGACATCGAGAACGTGCTGCGCTTCAACATCCGCATCGCCACTCCGCCACCGGGGCAGGACTGTCCTCCGGGCGCGGGTTCGAGTTACATGTTCCACCTGAAGCCGGGTGATGAGCTCACCGCGATCGGCTCCTTCGGTGACTTCCATATCAAGCCGACACAAAAGGAAATGGTTTACATCGGTGGCGGCGCGGGCATGGCTCCCTTGCGGGCCCATCTCTCGCACTTGTTTGAGACCGATCATACCGCGCGCCGGGTGAGCTATTGGTATGGTGCGCGTTCCAGACAGGAACTTTACTATCAGGAATATTTCGAAGAACTCGCAGCTACCCACTCGAATTTCCAGTTTCATGCTGCATTGTCGTCCCCACTGCCGGAGGATGAATGGAACGGCCACAGCGGATTCATCCACGAGGTCGTGCTCGATCATTATCTCGCCAATCACGATAGCCCGCGTGCCATCGAATTCTACCTTTGCGGGCCGCCCGCGATGATCAAGGCTTGCACAAAGATGCTCGATGGCCTGGGCGTCTCCGCCAGCCAGATCGCCTTCGATGAATTCTGAAATTCTCCGCACTTCAAACCCATGAAAATCACACTTGTCCGCCACCTTTGGGGCGTGGATTACACGCACGGCCTGGAACCCTATCTGGCGCGCTGGCGCGATGTGGGCTACGAGGCCTTGGAAGGAAGCCTCCACCTGTCGCCTGATCGTGGGGCATTATTACGCTTCCTCGAAACGACCGGCTGGAAATGGATTCCACAGGTTTTCAGCCGTGACTTCATCCCCGGCGGTAGCGTGCGCGAACATCTGGATTCGCTGAAAACACAGATCGATGAATGCATGGAATACCAACCATGGTTTTTCAACGCGCACAGCGGCTCAGACACCTGGAGCCTTTCCCAAGCGGAGGATTTCTACGGAGCCGCACTCGAAATGGAGCGTGGCCTGGGCGTGGCCATCTGCCACGAAACGCACCGCTTGCGATATTTCGGCAACCCATGGACTACCCGGCCGATCCTCGAGATGTTTCCCGATCTCAAACTGACCTGCGATTTCAGCCACTGGGTTTGTGTGGCCGAGCGGCTGTTGGAAGACTGCGGGGCAATCATCCAACTCGCCGCGGACCATTGCCATCACCTTCATGCACGTGTGGGTCACGAAGAAGGGCCGCAGGTTTCCGATCCGCGCGCGCCGGAATGGTCGCGCCATCTCACCGCTCATGAAGCATGGTGGGATACCATCTGGATCTCGCAAAAACGACGCGGCATCGCGATGACAAGCCTCGTCCCCGAATTCGGCCCAGCGCCCTATCAGCAACTGCTTCCTTACACGCAGGCACCGGTCGCCGATCTGGCAGACATCTGCGACTGGATGGCCCGCCGCGAAAAATCACGGTTCCACCAGATTCCATCCGTATAAAACCCATGAAAAAGTCGACTTCACGCGAGCGTGTCCGCGCCGCCATCAGCCATCAGCCACAGCACGAACAAACCGTCAGCAAATTCTATCTGATACTTGCCTGCGGCGTAGCCACCCTTGGTGGTCTGCTTTTCGGCTATGACACAGCCGTGATCAGCGGTGCGATCGAACCGCTTCGCGAATTCTTCGGGCTCGACGCCACCATGAAAGGCTGGGCGGCGGGTTGCGCCTTGATCGGTTGTGTCGTCGGCGTGCTTATGGCCGGGTCCATGAACGACCGCTTCGGCCGCAAGGCCACCCTGCTGCTAGCC
>JBIPND010000194.1:0-6245 GCA_044374015.1 Luteolibacter sp.
CGCGGCGAGCTTGCGCGTGCCCATCTGCCCAAAGCGGGAGATGACCTCGCGCGCGTCCGTGCGGGCGAGTTGCACGGCGTTTTCGCGCAGGCGTGACAGGCCTTCGGTGAGACTGGCCATCGCGCCGCTGTCGTTGCGGTAGTCCTCCGCGCTGCGGGTGAGCAGGTCGCGGCGGAAGCGTTCCAACGTGGCTTCTAGCTGTTGGTCGCCGGCGAAATTGAGCGTCCGGAAGCTATCGATAAATGTCGTTAGCCGGTTGAGCGTGCGTTGGTGGACGCCGTTTTCTGAGCCGTCAATGGTGGCGAGCACCTCGGTTGCCAGCCGGGCGGTCTCGTCCCGCAGGGAGGCGACGGACTCACGGATAAATCCGTCGAGGTCGCTTTGCAGGCGGCGGGTAGCGTCGTCCGCGATGCGGCGGCGGTCGTCAGCCACTTCGAGTTGCTCCATGCCATCGGCAACCTCCAGGCGGATGCTGTCGGGCGCGGCGATCTGGAACAGGCGTGTTTCAAAGCCGAAACGCTTGGCGATGTCCCCGGCGGGCGGGAACGATTGCTCGATGGTGGCGATCAGGCGTTCCGCGCTCCCGTTCATGTGGCGGGCGGCCTCACGCCATTCGACCATCGCGTTTTCACGCAACGGTGTGTAGCCGGCGACGAAGTCGAGTGTGGCTTCGCGAAATTCATCGCGGAGTTTGTCGAGCTTGTCAGTGAGATCGCCGAGGCGGGGATTGGGGACGAAGCGGCCGATGCCTCCCAGAAAGGGAAAGCTGGAGCTTTCGACTGTGGCTTGCACCCGGGATTCGATCAGGGCGAAAGCCGAGAGCGCGTCACGCGGGATCAGGCGTTTATGCCCGAGCTGGATGAGCCGGTCGGAGACGTGTGCGGGATCAAGGCCGAGGTCTTCGGGATTGAGCCGCTTGCAACCGCGCCAGTAACGGACGGATGTTGCGACGAGGACTCCGCGGCGGCAGATGCCATCGAGGAGTGTTTGATTTTGGGAACTGTTGGTTGGATTCATGATATGATGTTAGTTTGGTTGTTGGTTGGTGTTTTCAGGGGGAAATGGAACGCCCGCCCGGTTCAAAAAGGACCGGACGGGCGTGGGTTGGGGTGCATGGTGGCGTTGGCAGCTTTTCAGTGGCTGCGGGCCATCAGCCAGATGGCTGCGGCGACTCCTGCCGCGATAACGGGCCAAGGGTGGCCGTCGGCAATCTCCAGAAAGAGCCCGACAACGCCGATGACCACCAGGACTTCAAGGATGACGCGGGGTCTCATGAGGTATGGCTTCTACGATAGGGAGGATGCCTCTGCGGAGGGTTTGCCGGAGTGGCCGGGAAATCGATCACCCGGCCTGGATGGGTCGGATAGTGATCTGTCCAAAGCGGAGGGTGGTTTTGCGGCAGCAGTGAACCGGGTGAGGATTGCCCTGAGGCGCGAGACTGCCTCAGCCACACCAGCCCACCCACCGCGCCGCCGGCGAGGACCACAAAGCTGATCAACCGGATGGTTTGCAGCCGACTTTTCCGGACGGACGCATCCAGCTTCGCCGCCTCGACGCGCCGCGTGACCTCCTTTTCGATTCGGGCGGCATCCGCGGTTTTTTTGAATCGGGTGCCGGGGGTGTCATCATTGCAGCCGGGTAGTGTCAGCAGTATCAGGAATAGGATGGGGACGCACTTCATGCGGCCTCCTTTTCCATGCGCACGGCTGGAGGCCAGGCCATGCACTCGTTTTTATACTGGCACCACGAGCAGTGCATGCCGTGTTGCGGATGGTAAAGTCCGGCCGTGATGCCCTGCACGGCGGTTTCCAACAGGGCGACCACCCGGCGTTTCCGCTGGGCATTCGCCGGTGGGCTTTTCACCCGGATGGTCTGGGGTTTCTTGGTTTTCACCAGGAACACCAGATCGAGCGAAGGCGGGATTTCTCCAATAGCAGCTTCCATCAGCAACTGATAGCTGACGAGCTGGATTTCGTGGTCGAATGCGGCGCCGGCCTTGTCCGGCTTGGAGGCGGCGGATTTGAAGTCGACGGGGGTGTAATTCCCTTCAACCAAATCCATCGCTCCCGTCAACGGAACCGAGAGCCCGGGGATGTTCTCCTTGAGCATGACCTCGACAGCGCGCGGTTTTTCGGACATCGCCTCGGGGGAGTCGAGGTAGGCGGCGACCACGCGCAGGCCGTCGAGACGGACTTCGTCGCGTTCGGCATCGTCCTTGAACCGGACTGGGCCTTCATCGCGTTCGAGTTTGGTGAACGCTTCTTCGTAGGCCGCGGCGCTGGCTTCGGGTGAATCGTCACCGCCACGCCAGCGGGCCAGGTGAAAGGCCTGGAGTGCGGCGTGGACCGCCTTGCCGAGGTGCAGGGCCGGCGGGGTTTTCTTGGGGATTCGGAGCACCCGCTCGAAGTAGAACTTGAGCGAGCATGACAGGAATGCCTTGGCTGCCGTGGGGCTGATGTGATCCGGCAGGCGTTGCGCCGACGGAGCGTGCCCGGAGACGAGCCCCGGATCTTCGAGGACGGCAATCATGCGGCCCTCCTTCCGTTGGCTCCGCTGTAGGCGGAACCGTTGCGACGCTTGCTGTTGCCCTGACGGTCTGAGCCGCCGTGGGTTTCAAGCAATTCGTCGATAAGCCCTGAGGCTTCGACCTTGTTTAAAGCACGCACGCCTTTGCCGAAGCGTTCGACCGCGAGGGCTTCGACATCGGACTTATCAAGGTGATGCTCTTCGACGAGTTTCAGGATCAGGTCCTTCTGCTTGTCGGAACATTTCCAGGCCGGGCCGCGCTGCCAACTGGCACCGTTTGCGGTGGAGTCTTGGTCGCCATCCGCCGTTGGTTGCGCAGCGGCCGGGCCCATGCCGTAATCGGCCGGGGGTATGAACCCGGTGTGGAGAATCTGCTCGTCCACGGTGGATTGGAGACGTTGATAGAGACGCTCGGATTCGCCGGCAACGTCGTCGGTAGTCATTAACTCTGTTTCTATGCTAACAGAAAACTGGTGCGACGAGTAGCCGGGAAGGCCGAGGCGCTTTGAATAATTTGCGATGAGTTTGATGGCCATGGTGATGGTTGGTGTGGGGTTGAAACGAAAAAGCCCGGACCATTGCGGGCCGGGCTTCGGGTGGGTTGATGGTTTAAGATCCCGTGTCAGGCGGCATCCTTCATGCGGATGACGACCTGATCGGGGTTGATGAGAGGCGGGCCCGCTGTGCCGGAAAACTCCCCGCCGAGCGAACGGCGGAGCAATTCATCGGCAAGGCGGGTCATGGGAATCCGGCGACGTTGGCCCTCGCGATAAAGCGCGCGGACCACGTCATCAGATAGTCTTGGAGAATACAGGGATCTGGGCATGATATGGATAAGTTTTGTGAACAGGTGAGTGTTCGGGTTCAACTACATATAACGCCGGGGAGGCCGCTATTTCACACGCCCGACCCCTCTAGCAGGTTCAGCAGTCCCTATTTCCCTAATTTGCTTTACCGTGGATGAAGAAAGACGAGATTCCTTGCGGAGTGGCGTCAATCCATCCCAGCAGTTCCCGCTTTTGTAACTCGTGGACTTCAATCGCAAGCCCAAGGCTCTCGGCTCCTTCCATCTTTGCAGTAGCAATTCCCACCCAGACGTATCGGTCCCCCACTTTCGCAAACATCGGTCCACCGCTATTGCCATGATTGATAGCCGCGTCGGTCTGGATATAGGTTATTTCTATGCCGTCTTCTTCCGGGGTTGAGCGGATGGCGCTGACCTTGCCAAAGGTGTAAGTTCCCCGGAGGGCGGGATCGGCGGGAGAGCCAACCACCACCACATCAGTTCCCACATCAAGTGCGGGTATATCAAGCAGCTTTCCCAAGGCTTCAAATTCAACGCCTTTGGCATCGACAATCAACCAGGCGAGATCAGCGGTGCCTTTGAGTAAACCAAGTTCAGTTACCTTCTTCGATACTCCGTTAGGAAAATGAACTTCGAGCGAGTAGTTGATCAACTCCGGTGATCCATCGTCGTCCGCATGGTAGATGCCCTCCAGTCCCAAGCAGTGAAGATTGGTGACGAGAAGCAAGGAACCGTCTAAGGCGTTCACGATGCAAGTGCTCCCGAACCAGCTCTCTCGATCGTTTTCAAAGACATCCTCCTCTTCCCAATGGCCCGTAAGCAGCGCGGTCGTATACTTGAGTCTTGATAGCTCGAAACCCGGAATGGGTGGTTTTGGCGCTTCCGCTTCAGGTTTCCTTGGCTCCGCTTTGGACGTGCCTTCAGCTTCATGTGCTCCTGGTCCAGCGCTGGCTGCCATTGTTCTTGCAACTTTTGACCGCCCCCCTTTCGGGTCGCCGGAAGCGATAGTCATCGCTGTAACGAACACTGCTGCCAGTCCTATCACCGCGGCCATGATGCAGATGTTGCGGCCTAGCTGTTTGCCAACCCCATAGGAATTCTGTTGATTGTCTTGATTCATGGGGTTCCTGCGGGCTCTCCCGTGGTGAGATAGTTGGCTGGTCTGTGGCACGAAGAAGGAAATGCGGCGTCACGGCAAATCCCACCAAATTTCTACTTTACAACGACTTTGCAGCCAGCGCGGAGGTCATGCAGGCATTGTCCTTTTCTGGAAAAGAGTGAAGTAAGAAAGATCAAGCCGAAGCCCAGAAGCAGGGAAGCCGCCTTGCCTAGTGCGCGCTTGCTCGCGCGGGCAAAATTGATTCGATTTCCTTCCATGTCAGTGACGATGAGCCCGCAGGCCAATTTGCCCATAGTTGCTTGGTTCGCTGACTTTTCTGAGAGTGCATGATAAAGCCAGGTCGGAATGATTAGTACTGAGAAGTAGATGATGGTGAAGAGAGTCATCTCGATCACCAACCGGGTCGAATTATGTGGGGACGACGAATCATCCGGATTCAATGTAGCCCAAATGCCGCCAAAAACCACGAAAACAACGAATCCGAATGCCAAGGTGAGCACCGAGCAAGTTAAGAGGTCAATCAAATGCGCGCATAGCCTACGGCCAAAAGGCGCTGCGTCGCCTGAGCCAACTTCCTTTTTGGCGGCGGCCTGTCGAGCGTGAGGGTGGGGCTGCGCTGGGACGACGGGGATGGGCGGCCTGATTCCCAGATATTGATAGAGCGGAGTCCATTCGGTTAAATCCTTATGCCAAATCAAATCCGCCGGCGATAGCATCCCGGAATCGAGCATGGGTTTGATCTGATCTTCGGTGAATGGGCCGGCTTCCGCGCCTGACTTGGTGATAAATATTTCCATTTAATGATAGGGGTTAAATGAGCTTGGTCATTTATCAGTAGCAGATTTTCCGATGAAAAATCCAACAGTGCAGACCGATGCGGTGGTTAGCATGACGGGAATCCAATTTGTGGCATCGCGTGTCGCAGATGGGGCGGGGTCACCTCGGAGCTTTTCCAGCCATGTCCTGTTGTCGGGAAGCCAGACCGTTTCGAGAGTGGTTAATACGAAGGGCAGAATGAGGAGGCAGGTTGCGCCTAAAATGACGGCAACAATAATAGGCGTCCAGTTGACTGCGTCTGGGTCGGGTTCTACTCTTTCCTGAGTTGAATTTGTGCGGCACAAGGAGACGACCAGGGTGATGACTCCCGCTGGAATTGCGAGGAGGATTCCGCCGATGGCTCCTGCAACGACATTCATCCAAGCGATAACCCCGGAAGGATTACCTTTTTTGGTAGCCACGATCAGGGCCGGAATGGCGCATGCGAATCCTAGTACTGCTCCAATTACGATATTCAGGATCAATTCATCCTCACCCCGCTTTTGCAGCTCCCCAAAAATCATCCGTATGAGATTGTTTATCATTTTTATTAGATTACATTCAACAGTTCGGGGTTTTGATTGTCCCGCTCCGCGATCAGTCGAAAACGAGGCGGTGGTGGTTGTCCTCCACGATTTTCAGCAGTTGGGCATTGCTTTCCCGCTGTTTCCGTCCGTTGCGCGAATGACTCCATCGATCCTGCTCTCCTCGCCTTCGGAGAGGACGGCTTGTCAAGCGGGGCGAGCTTGTCATCGTCACGGCCAAGCAAGGCGTTAATCAGGGTGGACTTTCCGCGTTTCGCTTTGCCGAGGATGGCCAATGAGAAGAAGTCAGTTTCGAACGCGCGGATCGCTTCCTCAACGGCGATGGACGCGGTGTCCGCGCCCGAGTCCCCCAGTTCTGACAGGACGGTGGAAACCCGATGCGCCCAGACTAGGTGCAATGCCTTTAGGGAAAGCTGATGATCTCAAACACATA
>JBIPND010000195.1:0-6229 GCA_044374015.1 Luteolibacter sp.
GACCCTGGAGGCCCTCGAAGAAAAAATCACCGTGACCCTGCGAAAATACTGGGAGGACACCAGCCGGGTCCTGTCGTTGTTTTCGAACAGCTACCTGCGATCCGAACTAAACAATCGAAGAAACCTCCATGCCTAGTTCATTAAGCTAAATGGTATGAGACGCTGCATGTGACCACCAATACCGGGGCGGTGGCCAAGGCGCTGCGCGAAAAGCTGATCTGATTACCATGGGGAAACTCAGGAAAAGAATCGTCCGTGGCTTATGAAGCGGTGCGACTCGAACGCCGCGCCCACTTGCGGGTGCGGTGGTGACGGTATTTGAAAAGTCCTGCGAGATAGGCCCTTACCGCGGTTTCCGAAATCAGGCGGCCCCACCAGGAGCGGCCCCACTGATAGGTGACCGTGTCATGCATGATGCAGCCATCCGCTGCAGTCGGCTCAAAGCGGTGCTCGTGGATGAAAACGGGGAACGGGCCTTTGACAATTTCATCCACCAGCAAATGCGGGGGCTGGACGGTTTTCCAGCGGGCGGTCCAGCGCATGGGGATGATCCACCAGTCACGACAATGCAATTCGATCAGCCGTCCTTCTTGCGCCGGGCCATCGGTTTTCAAAGCGACCAATTTTAAGGTCGGCGGCATGACTTCGGTGAGGTTGTTCGGGTCGCTGTGGAAAGCGAACATCGTTTCCGCGTTGGCGGCGAGCGGGGTGCTGGCGTGGAAAGTCGAGGGCATGGGGCGGACGGGGCTCAGCGTTTCGACGGTGTTTTTCCCCGGCGGCAGGCGTCGCTGCAATAGATGACATTTTCCCAGTCGCGCCCCCATTTTTTGCGCCAGGCGAAAGGGCGCTGGCAATGGGGGCAAATCTTCTGCGGGAGGTGCTGTTTCTTGACGCCGTTCATGAGAAAAATTCGCGCTCGTTGGAGGTGGAAAATCCGGCGCCGGGGTGATCAAACAACGCACTCGGCACGGGTGGGCCGGTTTACCAGACATTGAGGCTCAGGGCGATTTAACCGAAGAACCCACTTTCCATGTCTTCATCGACGGTTTCGTTGTCGCCGTTCTGATCGGAATATTCGATGCCATTGAAAACGGTGAAACCCGCGCCCGCGGTGAGCCAGAGTTTTCCGGTTAGCCTGCGCGCGGCATAGGCTCCGACCTGATAGGAGGTGAGGTCGATGGACTTGGAGTCGCCGTTGTCATCGGTGATGTTCCAAACGCCGCCGCCGGGAAGGCCGCGCAGGCTGAAGTTCCAATCCTCGCCGGGCGAGTAGAAGATCATCGGCATCGGGCCATACAGTCCGATGCGGAGTTGATCGTTGACCACCCCGTGGGAGTAGGTGAAATAACCCACAGTGACGTCCACATTGGGAAACCTGGAATTTTGTTCCGTGGTGATCGAAGTGGTGACTGCGGGTTCTCCGGCGGATGCTGCGGCAAGACAGCCCATCAAGGTGGCGAATGTGAGTTTATGGAGCATGGGGGAGTGTTGGATTCAGGGTGTTTGTTTCAAGGATATTATCGAAAATTTCCGGTGATGCGGGCGGTGCGAACCGGGTCAACCCAAGCCGATGGTCAGCAGGTCGCCGGAGCCGGTCAGTAACCGTTCGAGGTCGTCCATGCCGATCCGGGCGGCTCCGAGGCGATAGGGATTGCCTTCGCGAATGAACTCCAGAGGCGTGCCGTTGAGATCGATGGAAACCGGACCGCAGCCGGTTTTCCCGGCACGGTAAACCACTTCGAGCGGGTGACCGGCGAGCTTCAGGGACACCCGGAACCCATCCAATTCCGGTGGCATGACCGGGTCCACGACCAGCGCGGATTTCTCCAACCGCAGCCCGAGGAAACATTGCATGATCAGGCGCGTACCGATGCCCGCGCCGCTGGAATAGACGCGCCACCCGCCTTCCAGCGCGACTTCGCCGCGGTTGACCTTGTCGTAATCGCTGAAGGCCTCGTAGCGGTCGGCGAAGGCGGCGTCGGAGCTTGAATAATAGCAATTCACCTGGCGCGGCGCGGCGGAGGGAACCAGCTCGCGGATGGCGATCGGGTTGAGCTGGCCAAGGGTGCGGAAAAAGCCCTCCGCATCGCCGAAGCGGGCGAGCGCCTCGCAGTAACGGAGATGGGCATGCATATACATGATGCCGATTTCCCGCCCGAAGTAGGTGGCACTCTCGGCGCGTTGGAAATTGGTCTGCAAGCCGCCCTGATAGACCATCGGCCGGTCAAACAGGCGCGCGCCGTCCGGCCCTAGCAGATGCTGGCGGATGATGCCGAGGTGGGCCGCCGCCTGCTCCGGGCTGAACATGTCATTGATGATGGCGTGGATCATCGGCAGCAGACTGTAGGACAAACCGGTGGTGCCGTCGCGCGGGTGAAGCAGATAGTCGGTTTTTCCGCCCTCGTGGAAATAGGCGAGGCCGGCGAGAACCCCGTCCACGATGAGCACGCGCTGGAATTCTTCGAGAATGTTGGCCGCCATCACCTCAAATCCTGCGGCGCGGTCCGCGTTTCCTAGATGTCGGAATGCGCCGCCGAGGGCGATGTAGGTCTGATAGTTGAGCGTCACCGTCCAGGAACTGCAAAGCCGTTCGCGCATGTCCGGCTTGGCGGGTTGGAGCGAATCGTTCCAATCACCATGGCCGTAAGCGGCGAGGTGGGTGCCTTCGATCACCCGGCGTCGGATCAGATCCAGTGCGCGTTCGAGGTGCTGCCAGAGGGTGGCCGTTTCCGCAGCGGCATCGCCGTCCGGGTGGAAGTAGGGCAGCGGCTCGTCGAGCAGCGAGGAATCGCCGGTGGCGGTTAGATACTGGGCGAGGGCGAGCAGCGGCCAATAGACGATGTCACCGTGCGAATCTCCCGGCCGGATGTTGCGCTCGCGTTCGAAGAACATGAACCACTGCGGCCAGTCGCCGTCGGCGTTCTGCTGGCGGAAAACCCGGCATAACAGATCGCGCAGCGGCTCGAAGCGGCCAAGGGCTAACAATAGCTCGACCGGCCCCTGGCAGACATCGCGGGTACCCCAGCCGCCGCCGGAGTATTGCTCAAGACCGCGCGGGGAAAGATAATGCACGAGCGCGTTGTGGATGAACCACGGGAAAATCTCCCCCGCGCGCTCGGCCGCCGCCGCCAACGGGCTGGCCTCGGGTGCGGTGATTTTCAAGCCGGCGGTGATCGATTTCCAGAAGTGCCCGGTTTGTTTGACTGTTTCCGCGACAAGTTGTCCGCGCAGGATCAATCCGGCGCGGGTGCCTGGCGCGGTGATGAAACAAAGGAACGGCTGCTGCCGTGAAACCCCGTCCGCGAACAGCAATTCATCGCCGCCGAGGCTCTCGACCTGCGTGCCCGCCGCCGGCCCGACGAGAAATCCGCCATCGGGGAAACGCCGGCCGACGTCGCTGTCCGGGGTGGCGCGCACGAACGCCGTTTTCCCATCCAACTGATAGCTAACCGGTGCGGAGGAGCTGCCGTCGTCGCCGTTGATGGCAACGTGGTGGGAAATGAGGAACCTGGTAGGAGCGCCTTTGAGAACCTTCAGGGACAAGCCAAGCTCATGCCTATCATCCGGAGCGGAGGAAACCACTTCGATCACTCCGCCTTGGTGTTTGTAGATCCAGCGGCAGGCATCCGGGCTCATTTCAAACGCCGACGGAATGCCTAACAACTTCCACCCGCCATCGACTTCCACAAACACCCGCTGGCCGTGGCTGCGGAAAAGCCCGAGATAGCTGTGACAAGTGGATAGGAAGCGGTTGATGCTCACATGGCCCTGGGTGACCATCGAGTGAAACACGCCGTTCATCCACGCGGTGGAGGTCAGCGCGGCCTCGTCAGGGATCATCGAGCTGCCGGAACGCAGGATGTGGCCGTGGGGACGGAGCACCTTGAGTTCCTTGCGGCGGAGCACCACGTGGCTCTGAGCGCCGGTGAAAAACGACTCCAGTTCGGCATCCTCGAATTCCGCGTGGCGCTGGGTTTCACCGAAAAAATCGCGGATGTCCGCCTCATCCAGATCGGCGGATTCCAACAAACCGGCGGCGGTGAACAGGCTCGCGGCGGGGCGCTCTCCGGCGATTTCCTCCGGCCATGGCGGGCAGACCGCTTCCGGCAAAGCCAGCGCGGCATCCATCCAACAGACGTCTGCCGCAGAGGTGGCAGCCGGTTGGTCCGCCTCGAACCAGGAGAAAAATCCGCGCTGCGATTTCGCGCCGGGCGCGAGCACGACCGGTTCGTCCTGGATGGCGACCAGCGAGTGCTCGTGCTGCAGTCGCTTTCCCGGAAGTCCGCTCGTTAGAGCAACGGCTTCACCGCCCGCGCGGGTGGCGAGACCATGAAGCTGCAGCGCGTCGGTGGCATAGCTGACCGCTTTTCCGAGCGATCCGATCACCGTCCACGGGCAGCGCCCGCCCATCGCCTGATTCTGCCGCGAGGCGACGGCGACACCCTTCGCCACGTGCTCTAACGGCGTATGGTCCACGTATTGGCTCACATAAAATTCGTTGAGCCGCATCGCGCCGTAGTGGGCGATGCCGAGGTCCTGGGTGTGGATCAAATCGCAGGTGAGCGTTTCAGTCCCGCTGTTTTCAAGTTCCACATGCCAGAACCACGCCTTGGCCGACTCCGCCAGCACCAGCCGCAGCCGGAACGCCAGATCGCCCCAAGTGCCGCAGGCGACCATGCCGCGGCCGCACGTCTGATAGACCGCGGGACTGTCCGGCCCCAGCAGCGGAATCGACTCCACCGTCGGTCCGAGACGGCGCAGATAGATGTTAGCCGGGCCACCTTCCGCTTCGTTGCCGAGAAACACATTGAGCATGATGTCACCGCAGTCCATCCGCCGGATCGAGCCGTTGGCATTCATTTCGACGCTCATTCCGGACGGGCTGGCAGCGCGGAATGGAAATACGACAGGCGGCGGATCTGGGGGTGTCATGGGCGGATGATGGGATCGTTCGGGAACAATTGCAGAATCGATTCCGGAGCTGCTGCTTGTCGAGCAAGCGTTTCGAAGAAACCCGGCGGACTCTTTCCTCCGCGTGCTCCCAAGGCTCAGCCGGGAACGTCGAACACGAGGCGGTAGAACATCCGCTCCGCCGCCACCGCCACCGGATGCTCGATGAGTCCGTTCGCATCGGAACGCAGCGTGGCGATCGTCTGCCAGGCTTGCGTCAGGCCCAGCGATGGCGAGGCCTCGATCCGATAGTCGAGATTCGGCGCGACTTGCCCGCGGAGGGTGAGGGTGCCCGGGGCGTCGGTTTCCAAGCGGAGGGCGGAAACGGGCAGGACCACCAGCTCCAGTCCGCCGCCGGCCGTGAACGGGCTCGCCCACTTTTCATCCTGATAGACCGAGGTGCCGGTCAAGGTGTGCAGGAACGCGCGAAGCGGAGCGAGCTGGGCATTGGTGAAGGCGAGCGCGGGGCGTCGCAGCCGTGGATCGAGGTTCGGGTTGTCGGGGATCGCGGAGCGGTAGTGGTTGGTGATCTGGCCGAGGCCGGTCAGCGAGCCGTCGTGCATGAACGGTCCGTTAGGCCCGCCGGGACCGATCAGGTCGCGCAGGCTGGGCGAGCGCGTATTGGCGAGGTCCTGACCGCCGCCGAGTTTCCCGATGATGCCGTTGTTCAGGCTCGCGGGATCGATGTCGAAGGCCGGCGGCGTGTGGCAACTGGCGCAGGCGGCGCCACCCTGGGCGACCGTCAGCATGAACTGGCGTTTGCCTTGGTTTTCCTGATCGGTGAAGTTCGGGAAATCCTGGTCGGCGGCGGTGGTCGCCCGGCCGGCATCGTATTTCGAGTCGAACGATTGAATGCTGCGCACGAACTGGGCCAGCGACTTTTGGAGGCGCGTCTCGGTCACCGTGGCATCGCCGAAGGTCATCGCGAAGAGCACGCGGTATTCGGGGATCGCGGCGAGCTTGGCGGTCAGCGCCGCGAAGTCCGGATCCCCCGACGTTCCGCTGAAGCCCATTTCGACGTGGTCGCGGATCGGCTGGGTGGACTGGTGCTCGTGGGTGGGGGCGCGCTCGTCCCAGAAGAATCTGGCTTCACGGGCGAAGCGGGGGTCGATCAGGCGCATGAAATGGCGGCCGGTGGTGCCCGGCGGGGTGGCACCCGGTGGCGGATCAACCGGATTGAGCGCGGCCGGCAACGCCTGAAAACGTCTCCACGTGGAGACGTTTTGAGAGCGCAAGTGTCCACCCGATCCCAAGGGCTCCGCCGCTGCAACCCGGACTT
>JBIPND010000753.1:0-6217 GCA_044374015.1 Luteolibacter sp.
GGGCACCGGCCTGCAACCGGTGAAATACGAGGTCGCGGAGAAAAAAACCATCTGGTGGTGCCAGTGCAAGCACACCGCGAACCCGCCGCTTTGCGACGGCTCGCACAAGAACCTGCCGGGTCAATAGGTCTTCATCCACTCGACGACGTCCGCCACGTCTTGAGCGGTCAAGCCGAGGTGGGAATAATAGAAATCGGTGTCCTTCGTCACGAGCACCCGCATCTCGGTCATCGAGACTTCGTTCAGGATTCCATCGCGCGTGGCATTTTGATCCTACAGGTCCAGCGTGTGGATCGCATCATGCCCTGCTGCCTGAAACACGCCACGCAGGCTGGGTGGCAAATGCGCGTCGATCAGAAACTTCATGCGGCCACGACGTGCAGGCTTTTTAGTTTGAGGGACTGTGCCGCAAATTGAATGCAGGCCAGCAGATCCTCCCGCTCCAAGTCGGGGAACTCCGCCAACACGTCCTCAACACTGTCGCCCCCGGCAAGATACTCGAGCATCAACTCCACGGGATAGCGTAACCTGCGGATCGTGGGCTTGCCATGGCACACGGAGGGATCGATCGTAATCCGGCTCAGAAGTGTCGCATGGTCTTTGGAGGTGGGAGGCATATGGGAAAGCTACCCGCCTGCCTTCGTGTCGTCAATACCGCCGCTCTGCGATGGTTCGCACAAAAATCTGCCGAAGCCGGAGTAAGGACTTTGAGGCGGAAAGCCTGATGGCCGCGGTGAGGCGACCCGGGTTCACGGACGGAAGTCGTCCGGCAGTGACCGAAGCCGACAGCTGTTGGGGTGGGTTTTGGAATGCACGATTCTGTGGCGCGCCGTGCGTTTTAGCGGGTTTGGAGCGTTCGAACCCGGTCCGGAGAGGGTCGTCGGCATCTGTAGCGGCGGTCACGCCGTCTTCCTGCCAAAAAAGTCAAATGGTTGATAATGAGCGGTCTGCGAGTTTTAAATCGCCGGATTTTTTCTTCTGGGCGGGCCTGTGGCCTACATAATAACAAGAAACTGATTTTTTTCTTGCAGAAACGGCCCTCCTCCGCAGAGAAATGTCCCCGCTTATGAAAATCAAATCAAAATATCACCACTTCCTAATCATCGCAGCAGCTGCCTCGACCGCAGGTCAACTGCAAGCCCTCACCGTTTCGGGCGACACCGTAACTCCTAATGCTCCTCTAAGCACTACGATTACCGTCGCCGGCAATGCCAACGTGCAAGGCACGCTGAGTGTTCAACTCCCGAATGCTGCTCCGGTTTCCGCTGGCACGGCACCCGCACCGACCAGCCCGATCGGCAATGCCCAGAACACTGGATTTACCGTTCCTCCTGCCTCGACTGGTCAGGTCTTCGCTTATTCGACAAACGGATCGGGTCTGCAAACGCAAGTCGTGCAAACCAATGGCGGCGTCATCGCCCAGGCAAACGGGGACCTCACCCTGCAGCAGCAAAAAACGCAGACAAATACTGCGGCATACACCATTGAATCCCGCGATATCAAGGTGTCCAACCCAGCCGGCTTCACTGATACTCTGGGCACATACGGCACAATTGGCGCGTTTTATGCGAATGGCACCTCGCTCCCGGGAACGGCAGTGATCGTGGCAACCGTCCGCGACGGGAGCGGCAATTTGCTTTCCGTGCTTTCCGACATCCCCGGAGTGGGTCCAGTGACAGCAACTGACGGATCGGGCTTCCCGATTCTTACATCGGCCCAGGTCACTGCGGCCGTGGCTGGAGGTGCCCCCGCTAGTTTCTATGTGGCAGGACCTTCAGTAACAACGGCTGGCACCGGTGATCTCGTGGTAGAAGGAAGCACCTCCACCCAAGGCATCGACAACAACGGCCAGACAATCACCGAACTTGCAGCTGGTGTCGCTCCTACGGATGCAGCCAACGTGGGCCAAGTGACGGCTGGCGACACCGCAGTCACCACGGCTTTCCAAGCTGCCGATGCAGCAGAGGTCATCGCCCGCGACGCCGCCATTCTCGTCGAAACAAACGCCCGCATCGCCGACGTGAATATCGAAGAGGCCGCCCGCATCCTTGCTGACACCAGCATCCGCACCGACTTCGCCACTGCCGACAACGTCGTTCGGGGTGAGTTCACCGCAGCTGACAACGTCGTTCGGGGTGAGTTCGCCGCAGCTGACAACGTCGTTCGGGGTCAATTCGCCGCTGCTGACCTCAGCATCCGCACCGACTTCGCCGCGGCTGACTTGGTGGAAAAGAATGCCCGCATCGCGGCTGACAACAGCATCCGCAGTGATTACCAAGCCGCTGACAGCAGACTGCGCAGCGACATTGATCAGAACACCCGCGGTATTGCCATGGTCGCCGCCATGACCAACACCACGGTGGCAGAAGGCAAGACCCATGGTGTTGACTTCAACCTCGCCCAGTTCCAAAGCGAAACTGGCATGTCCTTCGGTTACGCCAACCGCATCAATGAGAACCTGCAAATCCATGCAGCAGCCGCCTCGACGACCGACTTCGACGAAGCTGTCGGCCGCATCGGTGTGAGTTATCAGTGGTAAGAAAAATCGCAGTAGTTTGTGAATTATAATTGGGACGCGGTGCTTTCATTAGCGCCGCGTCCCTCTTTTTAGCCAGTGATTCCCGGCTTAAAAACCATCAAAGATCTCACACCTCCCTGTTGCATGACCGCCCGTTTCTCCGCCAGCCCTCTCTTCCGACTCCTATGGATCGCTCTTCGGTGTTTTGCATTCCCAATTTGGCTGGCTTCCTGCGCGACGAAACCGGCGGAACCTCAGGCAGGTTCGCCCCTCTGCCGCTACACCGCGACGAGTCATGTGACTCGCTCCGCTCTCCCCACGAAAATCTACGTTTTCCCAACCCTGCTCTCCGATACCAAGGGTAATCCGAAGGAAAACCTCACCCCCGCGCTGGATGCAAATGGCGGTATCAGCGACTGGTCCGCTCCCTCAGCCAAGTCGAAACTCATTCGTGGTCAAATCGAACGTCGTTTGCAGGGCTTGGGTTATCAGGTGGTCCCGTTTCAAGAGGTGCTCGCCATGCAGAGTCCGCACTCGATTCTGATGGTCAGCAGTTTTTACACCGCGCCAGTGCCCGTCGACACCCCCAAGAAGGGGCAGCCGGATCAGTGTGTCCTGACGATGATCAAAGCCAGCACCTTCGGCCTGGATCTGAACCCAAAGAACGGGATGAATCTATCGAACATTGACGGGGCCACCTTGTTTTATTCCGGACAAAACGTCAGCCAGCTGGAGCTGCGAAGTTTTTCGGAGCTTGCCAGTTGGTTGGGAGACTCGGTCTCCGGAATCGTTTGGTTGAAACAATAGTCGAGCCTCCGCCACATTCATCCGCATCGCTCAAGCTCTCTCGACATGCTAAACATACCTCGCAGGCAATCTTTCACCATGAACATCACAGGACAAATCCTTCTCGTCGTCTCCAATCTCGTATTGGCTGCGGCAGTTTCATTCCATGTTTACAGGTCCGCCTTTGCGCCGGTGCCTACTCCGGCTCCACCACAGGTTGTCGCTCCCCATCCTCTTCCCGCCGCGCCGCCGGTCGCGCCGATGATCCTTGATGTGTTGCCACTCCAAAAACCCCTTGAAACTCTCGATCAGTCGGTCAACCGGCTGACTTTGACGCTCCAGCGTTTCAATACCACCGCGATGCAATACGAGTATTTACAGGCCGAGGTAGAGCGTCTGACGCGGCTTGATCAGACGCTGGCCACACGCATCAATGAGCTACAAAAAAGCCCAGCCAGAGCGAAGACTGCGGAACTTGAAAAGGCGCTGAAGCAACTCAAAACACTTCAAGAGCAGGTCCAGGCGGAAATGAAGCGTCGCCGCGAGACTCTGGGTCAGCTGATTGATGGGCTTGAGCGTCAACTGGATGCCCAAATGCCCGCTAAAAAGACTGCTGTGAGTAATCCTGAAAATGGCAACGCGCCCAAGCTGGTAAAGCCCGCTCCGGCAACTCCGGCGGCTCCAGCAGCCGGCCTCAAGCCCGCTCCAGCAGCCCCGTCGCCCACTCAGAAGCCGGCAAACTAAGCGCCTGCGCAACAATAACTGTTGTATTGCAATGTAGCGTCGCTCTGTGAGCGTCGATGCCATTGAGAGGAGCTAAAGCACTTTTTCCTATGCGCCGACGCTCACAGAGCGCCGCTACAATCCGGCAGTTACTTTTGCGCCCGCACTAAGCGAAGGGGTAGGAAAACTTGTGAAGGCAAGTCTCTGGTAACCCGCTTTGACAAGCCACGGGCCGGCGGCTATCCAAGCGCATGCGATCGCTGATCAAGCACGTCCTCAAACGCACCGAATCCACCGATGACCTGCACGTCGCCGGCTGGGTGCGCACCCGCCGGGACTCCAAGGCGTTTTCCTTCCTCGAGCTCAACGACGGCACCTGTCTCGGAAATCTTCAGATCGTCGCCGACGCCGGGATTCCCGGCTACCAGGCGATTTCGAAAATGAACACCGGTGCCTCGGTGGAAGTGCGCGGGAAATTGATCCCGTCCCCCGCCGCCGGGCAGCTTTGGGAAATGCAGGCGACCTCGCTGAAATTGCTCGGCGAGGTCCCCGAGGATTATCCGCTTCAGAAAAAGGGCCACGGCCCGGAATTCCTCCGCTCCATCGCCCACCTCCGCCCGCGCACCAATCTCTACGGCGCGGTCTTCCGCATGCGCAGCCGGATGGCTTACGCCGTGCACAGGTTCTTCCAGGAGCGGGATTTCATCTACGTCCACACGCCCATCATCACCGCCAGCGACTGCGAGGGTGCCGGGGAAATGTTCCGCGTCACGACCCTGCCTGAAGACAAGATCGGGAAACCCGAGGAGGATTTCTTCGGCAAACGCGCCTTCCTCACCGTCAGCGGCCAGCTTGAGGGAGAAACCTTCGCCTGCGCGCTTTCCAACATTTACACCTTCGGCCCCACCTTCCGCGCCGAGAATTCCAACACCTCGCGCCACGCCGCCGAGTTCTGGATGATCGAGCCGGAAGTCGCGTTCTGCGATCTGGAGGGAGACATGGATCTGGCGGAAGCGCTGGTGAAATACCTCGTCCAGGAAGCACTCGAAAACAGCGAGGGCGATCTCGCGATTTTTGAAAAGTTCGTGGACAAGGGCCTGCGCGAGCGGCTCGAATTCGTCGCCAGCCGGCCGTTCGAACGCATCACCTACACCGCCGCCGTCGAGCTGTTGCTAGCCAGCGGCAAGACCTTCGAATACCCCGTCGAATACGGCCTCAACCTGCAATCCGAGCACGAACGCTGGCTCACGGAAGAGCATTTCAAGGCGCCAGTCACCGTCTTCAATTACCCGAAGGAAATCAAACCGTTCTACATGCGCCTCAATGACGACGGCAAGACCGTCACCGCCATGGACGTGCTGGTTCCCGGCATCGGCGAGATCATCGGCGGCAGCCAGCGCGAGGAACGGCTGGATGTCCTGTTGGAAAATTTCGCCAAGCACGGCCTCGATCCGGAAGCCTACGATTGGTATATCGATCTCCGCAAATACGGCAGCGTCCCGCACGCCGGCTTCGGCCTCGGCTTCGAGCGGATGCTCATGTTCGTCACCGGCATGGCGAACATCCGCGACGTGATCCCGTTCGCCCGGACGCCGGGACACTGCGAATTTTAACAGCAAATGATTCTCATCGAACAAAAGCCGCTGATCTCCCGCTACCGCCTCAAGGCGCGCGGATTTCTGAATTCCATCTCCAAGCGCAGCAGCTTCGAAGGCGCGCTGATCCAGATCGACGGCGGCTACGGGTGCATTCACCCGTGGCCGGAGCTGGGAGATCCCACGCTGGAAAAATGCCTCGCCGACCTAGCCGGCGCGCGCCGCTGGCCCATCGTCCGCCGGGCGATCCGCTGCGCGGAATACGACCGCGAAGCACGCGCGTTCGAGAACTCGTTGTTCGAGGAAATGGAAGTGCCCGCCAGCCACGCCACGCTCGCCAAGGCCGACGCCGCGGAAGTGGCGCGCGCCGTGGAGGCGGGATTCACCACGGTGAAACTCAAGGCCGGGCGCGATCTGTCCGCAGAAATGAAATTCCTCGATGCGATGACACTCGAATTTCCAGCGCTTCAGTGGAGGCTGGATTTCAACGAATCGCTGAGCTCCGAGCAAGCCGCTGAATTCCTGCTGGGACTCGGGGAGAAAGCCCGCACCGCCATCGATTTCGTGGAAGACCCATGCCCGTTTTCCGAAACCT
>JBIPND010000196.1:0-6196 GCA_044374015.1 Luteolibacter sp.
CCTTTCGGGTTCACAAGAAAAACAACCCGGCGTCATGGCCAGCATGCAGTGTTCGATGACGGCACCCATTCTCACGCATTCCTTCTGCATCGCCGGCGACATGTCGGTCACATCCAGTGTCGCATGGGTCAGCACCATTCGTTGGATCCGCCGTTCCCTCGCCACCCGGAACAATACGAGCGATTCCATGGGATCCAGATGTCCGGTGGCGAGCACCGCGCCATGCTCCGCGATCAACTCCAGAATCGCCCACACCTGTGGTTTGATCTCACCCGTTTCATCAAGAATCGTGAGGCCGGGTTCATCGCCAGCCATTGGAAAAGGCCCGCTTCCGGAAACATCAAGGTGCCGCTTCGTGGAGTAAGTGGGAAACCAGACCGTGCGTGCTCCTTCCCGCAATGCGGCTTCCACCGCATGCGGATTCAGCCCGCCGACGGGTGGGTTGAGGGTGATGCTGCCGAGGACGCGAGGACCATCGGGATCGGAAGCCTGCAGGACCGCAGCCAAAGCCGCCGTGCTGCCGCAGTGATCCTTCAAGCCGATCGCCGCCATTCCAGCCTCCTTGGCATCGCGCAGTACCTCGTCCGCCCGCTGCACCCGCGGGACGACATCAGGCCCCGCATGCAGGTGCACATCCCAGGCCGACTCTATTAGCCCGCTCATCCGGACTCCTTTCCACTTCGCTCCAAGGCATCAATCACCGCCGGCGGCCAATCATAACTTCCCGGTTTCACCAGCACCCGGAAATCAGCGCCTGCGGGGAGAAGGCAGGCAGTCCCGGGAGCGATCTCACCGATGATTTCAAAGTTCGACCAACCCATCTCCTCCATGACGGAGGATGCGGTCGCCCCACCTTCAAGACACCACAGGGATGGGGGAAACTCTTCTGCAAGAAGTTTGACACTTTCCGCCAGAGTGCGGGCGTTGCCATTGCCACAACCTATCAGAACAGGTCCGGTCGCTGAAACCGAGTTATCTATTCGCACAGGCCAAGACCTGCTGCGAAACAGGCGTTCGCGTTCAGACCATCCGGCGGACGATCCACATACGATCCAGATGGACCGCTCGGATGTCAGATCAATGGTTGAAACCGCTTTAGCAGTGAATTCGCGTTCGAGAAGTGCCGTGAAAAATTCCAATGCACCCACCGCAAGTTGCCCATTGGAAACCCTGGCCGCGATACCGGGCAGGCTCTCACGGGAAACCTCGCCCTCCAGTTCGGCTTTCACGTTTCCTTCAGCACCGCTGTTTTTCCAGAGGACAAGCACGTCGGAAACAACAGCCGGATAGAGCGGATCATTCCGGAACAGGCTTTCCTCCAATGGTATTCCGTCCACTCGAATCCCGCCATCCACGACGGTCCGCCCACGCGATGGATTGCCCGCGGCGACCATCAGCGAATCCCGTCCAAGAGCGCTGGCCAGCAACTCCGACTCCATTCCGGCATGACCTCGAAGCACCGAATCGATCTTCTTATATACCGAGCGGAAGGGCTTGTCATGAATCGCTTCCATCAGCTCTCCAAACCGCCGACGCGCCTCTTCGCGGGGAGAGTCCCGCGTGTTCGTATCCACAACCCAAACATCGCAATCCTCGGCAGGCGGCTCGCCTCGCGTCAACGAAACCCGCAACCCATAGCGGCGGGCGGCGGCGCCGAGTTCCGCGGCACCGCTCAAATCATCTGCCACCACCAGCCAAGGAATCATGGCCTGCTTCCTAGTTTGGCAGCCATTTCCACCGCGAGGCACAGGCTCGACGACTGCGCCTTGCCCTGCCATGCAATATCAAGCGCCGTCCCATGATCCACCGACGTACGGATGATGGGCAGGCCGAGCGTGGTATTGATCGCCGTGTCGAAGGCCAGCATCTTGAGAGGGATGTGGCCTTGATCGTGATACATGCAAACGAAGGCATCGGTCTCCGCCAGCCTTTTTGTTAGAAATGCGGTGTCCGGTGGCAACGGACCGATTGCGTCGATCCCTCTCGCCCTCGCCATTTCAATTGCTGGGATGATGAATTTCTCCTCCTCGCCTCCACCGAACAAGCCGCCTTCGCCGGCGTGGGGGTTGAGTCCGTTGACGATCAGCTTTGGATCCCGCCCGCGCAACAAGCGCATCGCCTCAGCAGTGAGTTCGATCACATCAAGAATCCGCGAGATTGATAGAGCAGCCGGAACATCCCGGTATCCAATGTGGGTGGTGACGAAACTGCACGTGATCTGCGGCGAAGTCAGCATCATGCAGGCACGCTCGGCCGAAGTGAGCGCCGCGAAAATCTCCGTATGCCCGGGAAATGGAACCCCGGCCGCGTGCAGCGCCTCCTTGTGGATGGGACCTGTCGCAACTCCTGAAATTTTTCCCGCGAGCGCCGCTTCGATCGCCGCCTCGATGTAGCGATATCCAGCTCTACCGGTAGCTGCGCTGACTTTACCGGGTTCGAGTTCCTCACTGCGGACCGCATTGAAATTCACCACACAGGGGCCTTCTGCGGAACCGGGATTTGCCGACCATTCTTCCCAGGAGATCACCCGGGTAGGCGCGGGTTTTCCCGTGGCGGCGGCCGCGCGGGCGAGCACGTCGGCGTCTCCGAAGACCAGCGGGTGGCAGCGCCCAGCGGTCTCTATGTCAACGAGCAGGTCAAGACAGATCTCAGGACCGATCCCCGCGGGATCTCCCATGGTCACGGCGATCTTCGGCAGTGATGAGTCATTCACCCAACCATGAAGGAAAATGTCCGGCGGTCTGTCTATGGAAATCAATTTCCACCCATTGGAAATTAAAAACTTCTTACAAACTCAACCCGACGCCGCCAGCGAGCTGCTGATTTCGTCCGCGGCGGCCATCACCATTTTCTTCAGAACCGCCACTCCCTGTCGTTTGATGCGGGTTGTCGGACCTGACAGGGAAATCGCGCCAACCACATCGCCGACCACGTTCTTGATGGGAGCGGTCACGCATGAGACGCCCTCCTCGCGCTCTTCGTCGTCGGTTGCGTATCCGTTGCGCCGGACCTTTTTCAGCACCTTGATGAACTCCTCCCGCGTGGTGATCGTGTAGGGCGTGAAGCGGGGAAACGGATCGACCGGCAGATGTTTCAAGACCTCCTGCGCACCCAGCCACGCCAACAGGCATTTTCCGACCCCGGTGCAATAGACCGGTGCCCTCGCGCCCATGCGGGTGAACAGACGCATCATTCCCCTGCCCTCCGCCTGATGTATGTAAACCACTTCCCCGGCATCGAGCACCGCGAGGTTCACGCTCTCACCGGATTCCGCTGCCAGACGCTGCATCACCGGATCCGCCGTTTCCTTGAGTCGCGTCTGGGAGACGAAGGCATAGCCGGTTTCGAACGCGCGGATGCCGAGGCGGTACTTGCCGGTTCCGGGGATGAAATGCGCGTAACCTCGCGAAGCGAGCGTCTCGAGGATCCGATAAGTGCTGCTCACTGGCAGGTCGATTTCAACGCTGATTTCCGTAAGGCTTGCTTCTTTCAGCTTGGCGAGCGCGTCCAGAGCGTCGAGTCCGCGGCAGAGCGCGCGGACCACGCTGACAGCGGCTCCGCTGCGCTGGCGGCCACGTCGGCGGACGGGATTTTCCTTAGGCATGAATGCATGTACCGCCTGCCTATTTTTCTGTCACGTGGAAATTGATTTCACTTGTCGGGTTTTGGAGTTTGTCCAATGTGCTCGGCTTTATGGCCATTTCGTTTTCACCCGCCATCCAAGCCGTCCCTGGCCAGTCCGACATCCTGACGTCGGAAGCGTTGGAGTTTCTGGATCGTTTGCATCTGGAATTCGCCGCGCGTCGCGGGCAATTGTTGGCACTCCGCATGGAAACCCAGAACCGTTGGGATGCGGGCGAGGATCCGGATTTCTTATCAAAAACCAGCGAGATCCGAACCAATGAATGGACCGTCGCCCCGGCTCCCGCGGACTTCAACGACCGCCGGGTGGAGATCACCGGCCCGGTGGACCGCAAGATGATGATCAACGCACTCAACTCGGGAGCCAAAGTGTTCATGGCGGATTGCGAAGATTCCTGCGCACCCACTTGGGAGAATGTCATCAGTGGCCAAATCAACTTGCTCGATGCGGTTCGAAGGACACTCTCGCTCACTCAAGAGGATGGAAAAAGTTATCAGCTTGGAGAAAAGATCGCGACGCTCGTGGTCCGCCCGCGCGGCTGGCATCTTGATGAAAAGCACCTGCTTTGGAACGGAGCAATGGCATCCGGCAGCTTGGTCGATTTCGGGCTGTATTTCTTCCACAACGCCGCGGAAGCACTGAACCGGGGATCCGGCCCGTATTTTTATTTACCAAAGACCGAGAGTCATCTCGAAGCCCGCTTGTGGAACGATGTCTTCACCTTCGCCGAGGCATATCTCGGCATCCGTCATGGCAGTGTTAGAGCAACGGTTCTCATCGAGACATTTCCCGCCGCATTCCAGATGGAGGAAATCCTCTACGAACTGCGCGAGCACGCCGCAGGCCTCAATGCCGGGCGCTGGGACTACATTTTCAGCACCATCAAGACCCAGCGCAACCGCCCCGGCTTGTTTTTCCCGGACCGTGGTCAAGTCACGATGACGGTGCCGTTCATGCGGGCTTACACCGAACTGCTGGTGAGCACTTGTCACAAGCGAGGTGCCCACGCCATCGGCGGAATGGCAGCTTTCATCCCGAACCGGCGCGACCCGGAAGTGACCGCGCGAGCCATCGAACAGGTCACCGCAGACAAGGAGCGCGAGGCCGGTCAGGGATACGACGGCACCTGGGTCGCACACCCCGATCTAGTGCCGGTGGCACTCGGAGTCTTTGACAAGACCCTTGGAAACAAGCCGAACCAAAAGGAGAAGCTCCGCAGCGATGTAACAGTCACCGCCGCCGATCTACGCAATTTCCACATCGAGGGAGGCAAGGTCACCGAGACCGGAATGCGGCTCAACATTTCCGTGGGCATCCAATATCTCAACGCATGGCTCTGCGGAAACGGAGCCGTCGCCATCAACAACCTGATGGAGGACGCCGCCACCGCGGAGATCAGCCGATCACAGTTATGGCAATGGATTCACAAAGGCGCGACGCTGAATGACGGCCGTCCGGTTACCCTTGAACTCTACCGAACCTTGAAATCCGACGAACTCTCCAAGCTACCCGCCGGCGCTCGTCTTGAAGAGGCGGCGGCACTGTTTGACGAACTCATCGAAGACCGTGAACTCCGGGATTTCCTCACCCTCCCCGCCTATCAGCTGCTCTCATGAAAATCCAACGTCATCTTATCTTGGGAGGCTGCGAGGTTCTTACAACTGTCCTCGATGATGGTTCGTTGATGGAGATCGAAGGTGACTTCAGTGACGGTTTCAGAATGACGGGCCGATCAGTGCTTTCCGCGAAGCAACTCTATCCATTTGTCCCCCGCTCCATCCTCGGAATCGGGGCGAACTACCGATCGCTTTTTCATGATAAACCGTTGCCGGAGTATCCCATCGTTTTCTTCAAGCACCACAACACGCTGCAACATCCCGAGGATCCCGTGATCCTCCCACGCCTCGCGATCCGGGCGGAAATGGTGAAGTATGAGGGCGAATTCGCCGTGATCATCGGCAAGGGCGGCAAAAACATCGCGGTCGAGCAGGCGATGGAACATGTTTTCGGCTATACCATCGCCAACGATGTCAGCGCCTCGGACTGGCAACAGGCGCGGGTTGGCAACCAGTGGTGCAAGGGCAAGGGCTTCGACACTTTCTGCCCGCTGGGACCCACCATCATCACCGAGGACGAGATACTCGATCCCGGAGATCTCCGGATTGTCACGCGCATCAACGGCATCGTCGAACAGGATGAAAGCGTTGGAGAAATGTGTTTCTCCGTTCCCCAACTCATCGCCTTCCTCAGCGCCGGCCACACCCTGCAACCCGGCGACCTGATCCTCACCGGCACCCCGGCGGGCGCACGTTTCCTCAATCCGGGGGATGTCTGCTCCATCACCATCGACGGGATCGGCACACTCACCAACCCATTTATCGAAGAGACTTGAAACGCAACCGGAATCCACCATGACCTCGACCCTCGACTCACTTCCCGACATTCTATTGTTAGGCCCCGGCCCCTCATCCACGTTTCCGGAAGTCTATCAGGCGCTTGCCCGGCCCACCCTCGGCCATCTCGATCCGACCTTCATCGCGCTGATGGATGAGG